>JANNQZ010000028.1:0-2327 GCA_031401015.1 Chloroflexota bacterium
GCTGCTCGATCGCGCCGAGGCGTGGCGGGTTGGCGTCACCCAGGCGCGCTGAGCACGACATGCCCGCGATCGGGCTGGAACCGGCGATTGACGGGTATCTGACCTATCTCCAGGTGGAACGCGGGCTCTCCCCGGCGACGATCCGGGCCTACCGTTCGGACCTTGCCGACTTTGCTGCATCGCGCGGCGTCAGTCGCCATTGGTCCACTTCGCCCGATACAGCCATCGACTACCTGGCGGCCCGAGCGCGGCGCGGTCGTCGGAACGACCCGGGATTGGCACCGAGCAGCCTCCGCCGTCGGGCTGCGGCGATCAAGGGCTTCTTCCGGTTCGCTTTTGGCGAGGGGTTGATCGCGAGCGACATCGCGGTTCACCTGGACCTGCCGCGCCCATCGCGGCTGCTGCCCGAGACGCTGACCGTGACCGAGACGGAGCGCCTGCTCACGGCGGCGGGCGGCGACGAACGCGACGACGACCGCGGAGGCGGAGGCGGCGAGGAAGGCAGCGGCGGCGGCAGCCCCATCGGCGCGGGGGTTCGCGATCGGGCCTTGCTCGAACTGCTCTACGCTGCAGGGCTCCGGATCAGCGAGGCGATCGGTCTTGACCGCGAGGACCTCTCGACCGATGGCGCCTTCGTGCGGGTGATCGGCAAGGGCGACAAGGAGCGCCTCGTACCCGTCGGCGACCTGGCCCTCGACTGGCTGACCCGATGGATCGACGGGCCGCGCGTCGCCCTGCTCGGGATCAGCCAGATCGACCAGAGGCGCGGCGGACCCATCTTTCTCGGGGCTCGCGGCGGTCGCCTGGCGAGGCAACAGGCCTGGGCAGTCGTCAAGCGGGCGGCCGCACGAGCCGGGCTCGCCGAGCGTGTCAGTCCACACACGCTTCGTCACTCGTTTGCCACCCATCTGCTGGAAGGCGGTGCTGATCTGCGGATCGTCCAGGAGTTGCTCGGTCATGCGAGTATCTCAACGACGCAGTTGTACACGCACCTGACCGGCGAACGGATCCGGGACATCTACCATCGAGCCCACCCCAGAGCCTAGAAGAGGAGACGCTGACGCCATGAGCTATGCCGATTCGCTGCTGTCCACCGGCGAGCGCGTGATCCACCGTGATCGGCAGCACTGGATGGTCCTCGCGTGGGGGGCGAAACTCCCCATCCTCTCGATCATTGCCGCATTGCTGCTGCTGGTGTTGACCAGGGACCTCACCGGCATCGTCCGGGACGTGCTCTGGTGGGTGACGGTGGTCCTGTTCATCGGCGGCGTCGCATTCCTGGCCTGGGCCACGCTTCGCTACCTGAACCAGGAGTATGTGATCACCAACCGTCGGGTGATGCAGGTCGAGGGCGTGGTCAACAAGCGAGCCACCGACAGCTCGCTCGAGAAGATCAACGACGCTGCGCTCAGCCAATCGATCTTTGGGCGCATGTTCGGTTTCGGCGACCTGGACATCCTGACCGCTGCCGAGCAGGGCATCGAGCGATTTCGGATGATCGTGGACCCGATCGGCTTCAAGCGAGCCATGCTGGACGCCAAGCACGAATATGAGGTCGGCATGGAGCGCGCCGGCTGGCAGCCGAATGCGGCCGGCGGCGCGGACCCGGGCCAGGCCCCGACACCGTTGGCGCCCGCCGAGGCGCCTGGCTCCAAGTCGAACCCGGACGACGTGACCCGGACGCTCGCCAGCCTGGCCGACCTGCGCGATCGAGGCGCCATCTCGCCCGAGGAGTACGAGGCCAAGAAGACAGACCTGCTGTCGCGGCTCTAGCGCCGTAGTGCCGGCAGACCTCCGAAGGCCGGTCGCGGATACCATACGCGGGACTTCGCAGACAGGTGCCGCGTGAATCTCGAGAACCTCGTCCCCGCCGCGATCGTCGTGGCGATCATGCTCCTGGTCGGGTTCCCCGTCCACGAATTCAGCCACGCCCTCGCAGCGTATCGCCTCGGCGATGGCACGGCCAAGCTGTTCGGGCGCCTGACCCTCAACCCGATCGCACACTTCGATCGGGTCGGCGGCCTCCTGCTGGCGTTCACCTTCCTTGCGTCGGCGGCTGCGGGCGGGTTCTTTGGGTTCGGTTGGGCCAAGCCGACTCCGGTGAACACGATGAACCTGCGGGGCGGCCGGCGCGGCGACGCGATCGTGGCCGCGGCGGGACCCATCTCCAACCTGATCCTCGCCGCCGCGGCGGCCCTACCGCTGCGCTACCTGATCGCCAACCCGGACCTGGCTTCGCAGGTGAGCCTCCTTGTGGAAGTCCTGTTCTACTTCGTCCAGATCAACTTGATCCTGATGATCTTCAACCTGATCCCGATCCCGCCGCT
>JANNQZ010000029.1:0-1959 GCA_031401015.1 Chloroflexota bacterium
GGCCGCGCTCCCGGTCAGCAAACGGACCGTGTTGTGGAGCACGCGCTTGTCCATCCGGCGGAATCGGGCGCCCAGACCGGCCAGGGCCAGCAGTTCCTCCGGGTCGCTGCTGAAGAGGTCCGGCGGCGGCGCGTCCAGCAGCGGTTTGATCGCCTGGCAGACCATCTCCATGTCATGCGAGTACTGCTCGTAGGCGTCCGCATCGTGCTGGCTGTGGCGCGCGATCTCCTTGAGGTTCTGGTTCTGATCCTGGCCCAGCCACAGGTAGTCGCCGTTCTCCATCGGGGCAAAGGTGGACGACATCAGCAATGGCATGAAGCCGTGCTTGGTCAATTCCAGCTCATGGATGATGTCCGGTCGCAGCAGGCTCAGGGCGTACGAGAAGGTCGTGAACGAGAACCCAGGATGGAGCTCCTCGGTGATGGCCGCTCCACCGACGAGGTGGCGACGCTCGAGGATCAAGGTCTTGAGGCCGGCCTTGGCGAGATAAGCGCCGTTGACCAGCCCGTTGTGGCCGCCGCCGATGACGATCGCGTCGTACGTGCGGTCCGAGGCGCGATCGACGGGCGCGGCGTTGGCGCCGTGGGTCGGGGCCTTCGGGGTCTTCGCGCCCGTGGCTTCGGCGACCTTGGGGGCCGGGCCCTTCGGGGCCGGGGCTTCGGTGGCCTTTGGCGGCTTCGAGGGCCTGGTCGGCTTCGAGGTCTTTGTCATGTCAGGCCGTCTTTCGGGTGGGGTTGTAGAGGGGTAGGCGAGCCGTCTGGGCGGGGATGTACTCGTAGCGATGGTTCACGTCGATCTCGAGCCGGACCCTGGTCCCGGCGGCGGCGAGCGGGGGGCGGACGCGGGCGATGGCGATGTGGCGCTGGAGGATCGGGGAATACATGAAGCTCGTCGTGTAGCCAACCTGTCGATCCTCGGCGTCGTACAGGAACATCTCGCCCTGGATCGGGGTGTGATCCTTGGGCGGAACGAGGCCGGCCTGGGTGTAGATGCGATCGTACTCGGCCCAGTCGAGCATGAGGCCGGTCAGGCGCCAGCGCGACGTTCCCTCGGCGAGTTCGCGCTCGATGGCGCGGCGCCCGATGAATGCGCGGTCGTCGCCGGCCAGGCCGCGGACCATCCAGCTCCAGCCGAGCTCGATCAAGGTCGAGCGGTCTTCGTCGGTCCAGCCAAATCGGCTGTTGGCGAAGTCGACGTCGAGGAGCAGCAGGCCGGCCTCGATCCGGAGCATGTCAAGGGCCGCCAGCCCGAATGGCAGCACGCCGTGACCCTCGACCGAGTCCCACAGCGTGTCCCAGACCTTGAGGGCGTCGGCGCTGTCAACCCAGATCTCGAACCCGAGGTCGCCGCTGTACCCGGTTCGGGAAACGGTCACCGATGCCCCTGCGATCTTGCCGGTTGCGAGCCCGAAGTAGGGGATCGTCGCGGCGCCGGGGACCAGCCGCGAGACCAGGTCGCGAGACCTCGGCCCCTGGATGGCCAGCACGCCGATGTCGTGGCTGACCTCCTCGATGCGGACGTCATCCCGCCCAATGAGGTCGGAGAACCAGGCGAGGTTGGGCTCGGCGGCGGTGAGCAGGAAGTCATTGGTGGCGTGACGAAGGATGACGCCATCCTCGATGACGAAGCCCCGGTCGTCGCACCAGGCCGTGTACTGGGCGTTGCCCGGCTGGCACAGGCGGATATCCCGGGCCAGGACACCGGCCAGGAACCGCTCGGCGTGCGGCCCGTGGATCCGGTACTTGTAGAGCGGCGAAGAGTCGAACATCCCGGCGCTGTTGCGGACCGCGAAGTACTCGAACTTGTCCGACATCTGGTACCGGTCCGCGGCGAGGTGACCAGACCAGTGGCTCCACAGCCCGGTCTCGTTGAGCTTGCTTGTGCGCTCGTGGAACGGAGTCGTCCGGATCATGCCGTCCTCGCTGTGGTGCTGGCGGCCGTCAGGGTAGCGCGGCGTCG
>JANNQZ010000030.1:0-6991 GCA_031401015.1 Chloroflexota bacterium
ACGAACAGGATCTCCGGCCGGGCACCGGGCAGGCGCTTGTCGATGATCCGGCGGATCTTGGCCAGCTCGTCCATCAGGTTGGACCTGGTATGGAGGCGGCCAGCCGTGTCGGCGATGACGAGGACAGCGCCCCGTGCGACAGCGGCATCCAAAGCATCGTAGACCACCGCTCCTGGGTCCGCGCCGGGGGCGTGGGCGACCACCGGGACGCCGGCGCGGTCCGCCCAGATTCGGAGCTGATCGATGGCCGCGGCGCGAAACGTATCCGCGGCCGCCAGGATCACGGAACGACCCTGCCCGCCGTAGAGACCAGCCAGCTTGCCGATCGTCGTGGTCTTGCCCGTGCCGTTGACGCCGACGACCAGGATGACGGCGGGACCGTCAGCGGTGGCCCGTGCGGGAGCCCAGTTGCGCTCGCGAGGGACCAGCAGGCCGGCCAGTTCGCCGCGGATGGCCGCCTCTGACCCGCCGGGGTCCCGCCGGACGCGGGCGCGCTCCACGAGTTCGATGGCCAGCGCCACGCCGATGTCGCCGGCGATCAATGTCTCCTCGACGTCGTCCCAGGATGGGCCGACTGCATCGGTCGAACCCAGCAGGCCGCGCAACCGCGACATGAACCCGGTTCGGGTCCGCTGTAGCCCAGTGT
Organism: Chloroflexota bacterium; assembly: GCA_031401015.1. Taxonomy (GTDB): domain Bacteria; phylum Chloroflexota; class Limnocylindria; order Limnocylindrales; family CSP1-4; genus SPCO01. Next base: position 647 of record JANNQZ010000030.1, read on the forward strand.
CCAAGGTTGCCGCGGTTGGGGCGGGGGCCGCGGGCGCACCCGGTTCGACGCGTTTGGCTTCGATGTCAGCAACGGCCCGAGGCGGACCGGTGGTCTCGAAGTCCACCGGATCGGGCTCCCAGCCGGGCTCGGCCGGCTCAGGATCGATCGCGGCGGGCTGTTGCCCGGGTGGATTGGGTTGCGCGGCCTCGCCCGAGCCTCGTCGCCAGAAGGGCATGATCAGAGCCGTCCGAGGCGCACATCAAGCGGCCCATAACCGCACCCACGGACTGATAAGGAGGTCGTCCAGCCGACCAGTCGCAGCGGGGACGAAAATCCAGCCTCGACGCGAGCCTGGCCACGCTTGGAGTGAGCCCGAACGCCATCGATTCGCGACCGGCTTCGTTCCCGCATCCTCGATCCAATGCCGATCGGCCCGTCCGCTCGTCCGTAGTAGTCCGCTGGTACGGTGATGCGGTAGTCCGCGACCATGGATACCCGACTAGCCGGCAGGGGCCAGCTCGCGGCGATCGACCGCGGCCAGTGCCTGAGCCTCATCCAGCCGCAAGCTGATCACGCGGCTGACCGAATCGTCGCCCGACGTCACCCCGTAGAGCGCATCGGCCGCCTCGATCGTGCCCCGGTTATGGGTGATCACGATGACCTGGGTCTGGTCGGCCAGGCCCCGCAGGGCGTCGGCGAACCGGCCGATGTTGGCCTCGTCCAGCGCGGCGTCCACTTCGTCCAGCACGCAGAACGGAACTGGTCGCACCTCCAGCATCGCAAAGAGCAACGCCACGGCCGTCAGCGCCCGTTCGCCGCCCGACAGCATCGCGAGGGCCTGGGGCTTCTTGCCGGGCGGGCGCGCCACGATTTCGATGCCGCTGGCGCCGACGTCGGACGGATCGGTTAGGGAGAGCCGCGCAAATCCGCCGCCGAAGAGCTGTTCGAAGCGCCTCGCAAACGCCGTCTCAAGCGCCCGGAAGGTGGTTTGGAAGCGGTCGCCGATCATCGCGTCGAGCTCCGCGATCAGCGCCTGCGTCCGGTCAATCGCCGTCTGCAGATCGAGCGCCTGCGTCTCGAGCGAATCCAGTCTGGCCTTGAGGGTTGCGTACTCGTCGACTGCGTACGGGTTGACTGCCCCAAGGTCATGAAATCGACGTCGTAACTGGCCGAGTCGGGCGGGTCCCGGGGCAGGCTCTGCGGGTGGTTCCAGGGCCCACATCGCCGCCACGCGATCGAGCGCCGTCTCCAGAGCCGCCACGTCCTCCGATTCGCCGCTGGCCTCTGCCACGGGCCTCCGAGACTCCCCGTTCAACGCCCGTCCCGTGGCATGGCCAGGCGCCGACGCCTCTGCAACGGCCACATCTTCACCCGTCAGCGCGGCCAGCCGTGCCAGCCCGAAGGCCCCGAGTCCGGCCAGCTCGACGAGGAGTCCCTCGCGCACCGCATCGAGTCCCAAGCGCGCTTCCAGGTGCGCCAGCTCCGTTTCCCGCAGCCGTTGATCGGCGGCTCGAAGGTGCTCGCGGGTGGCTGACAGGAGGTGCCGCGCGGCCTCATGGCGATCCCTGTCGGCAGCTTCGGTCGTCCGGATCGTGATGATGGCCTCGCGTGCGACGGACTCCATGGCGGTGCCCTGGGCGATCTCCGTGCGCAAGGAATCGCGTTGCTCGGTCAGGGCTCGCTCAGCCGCCACAAGCGCGGCGAGGTCTGCCTCGATCCGGGTCAGGCGTTCGACCGACAGCATCAGCGTGGCTTCGGCGCGGGTGCGCCGGTGCTCGACGTCGCGTCGGGTCGCGCTTCCCGCCGCAACGTCCTCTGCCAGACGATCGCGGCGTCCCCGAAACGCAACCGCGCGCGCCTCCCACGCGGCGATCCCGGACTCGTCGGACGACTGGCCGTGGAAGCGGCCCTGGGCGCGATCCCGTGGGCCGGGGCCGGCTGCCTCGAGCGGCAGTGAGGCGACCACGGCCCCCGCGCGCGCCACGTCTGCGGTGAGCCGCTGCGCCTGGGCCTCGTGCCAGGCCAGTTCCCGGATCACGGTTTCGAGCTGGCGCGCGGCCGTTCGCTCGGCTTCCTCCGCTTCCCGCCTCTGGGCTGTGGCCCGGCGTTCGGCGACCTGCCCAGCTTCGATCTCGACTCGCGCCGCGTCTCGTTCATCCTCGGCTCGCGCCACGGCGGCACGGCGTTCGCGAAGTTCCGCCTCCAGGGTCTCCAGCGCCCCGGTCAGCCGAACGGCCTCCGAGCGGCGCTCCAGGACAGACTCCGCGAGGCCAAAGGTGATGGCTCGCCCTGTGAGGACGGCACTGCCATCAAGAGGCACCGCCATCCAGCCAGGTGGCAGCGACGCATGGAGTTCCAGGCAGGCCGCCAGGTCGGGAAGCCAGGCCGCGCGGGCCAGCCAGCGACTTGCCGCGCCATTCGGGTCGCGCCGGACGGCCGCGTCCAGGATGCCGCCCCCGCCGACCAGAACGGCTGCACGAAAGGCTCGATCGCGAGCGTCGTCCGTGGCCGGCGGCCGGCTCGCCCACTCGGCCGTCAGCAGTGAACCACGCTCCCCGGCGAGGGCCGGAACCGCCGTGACGCCGACGACGTAGGCGCGGGTGACGTCGGCGAGGGCCGCCTCGACGGCCGGCCGAAAGGCCGGATCGATCACGAGATCCTCATCCACCCGGCGGCCACCGAGCCTCCTCGCGGCTCGGGCGATGCCCCGCTCCTCCTCCTCCCGCAGCCTGGTTTCGAGGGCGTCGAGCTGCCCACGTTGCGCCGCGGCCGCGGCGCCAGCGGCGACGACCAGTTCCTGGGCCGCCGCGAGCGTGGCTTCCGACTGCGCCAGGCGGTCCCGGGCCGTCTCACGACGCATCACCGTCTGCCCTTCGGCCTCTCCTGCGACGCGCCACTCGTTGCGGACCGCGGTCAAGCCGGCTTCCAATTCGGCGCGCCGCATCGCGGCCGCGGCCAGCAGGGCGGTCTCCTTCGTGAGCTGGCGCTCGGCCTCCGCCAGGCGGCGGCGCGCGGTTTCACTGTCGGCCTCGCGGATTGCGGCCGCCCGGCGAACGGCAGCCTGTTCTTGCCCATGAGCCTGCTGGGCGCCCCGAAGCGCGGCCAGCTCCTCGAGCGCCCCTGCCAGGGCACGCTCGGCTTCGGCGAGACCAGCTTCGAGATCGATATCCCGCGGCGGCACGGCCATCGCCAGCGTGCGCCGTGCCGCCGCCCCTTCGGCCTCAGCCGCCGCTCGCTCGCCGTGCAGGCGGAGGCGATCGCGCTCACGCGCCTCAAGATCCGACGCCAGGCGGGCATCGCGCAGTCGGGCGGCGTTCAGGATCGCCAGCGCCGCCTCGAGCGCCGCGGCCCGATCGCGCTCCAGGCCCGCGCGACTCGCCAGCTCCCGGGCCAGATCCGCCACCGTCGACTCGGCGGCCGCGTGCGTCGCCAAATGCCGATCCACCTCGGCTCGGCTCGCAGCGATCTCGGCGATCGTCTGCGCCACCCTGGCCGCGCCGACGAACCAGCGCCTGTGCATCGATTGCAGCAGGGCGGTCGCGAGGTCGTCCGCGACTGACTGGCGCGTAGCCTGCTGCTCGGCCTGGGCGGCCAGCCGGCGTGCCTGCGGGCGCAGCTCGCCCAGGATGTCCTCGACGCGCGCAAGGTTCGCCGCCGACTCGATCAGCTGCTCCTCGGCGCGACGTCGCCGACGCTCGTGCCGGCGCACCCCGGCCACTTCATCGAAGAGCGGTCGCCGCTCCTCCGGGCGCAAGGCCAACGCCTGGTCAACCATGCCCTGCCCGATGAACAGGAATGCGTTGTCGGCCAGGTGCGCCGCATCAAGCAGGTCGACCAAGTCGCGCAGGCGGATCCGGGTCTTGTTGAGGAGGTAATCGTTCTCACCGGATCGATAGAGACGGCGACCCAGCTCCAGGACCTGGTACTCGACCGGGAGCAGGCCGTCCGCGTTGTCGATCACGAGGCTGACATCCGCCATCCCTTGCGCCGGCCGCTTCTCGGAGCCCGCCCAGATCACATCCTCGGCCTTGCGCGAACGCAGCGCCCGCCCCTGCTCGCCAAGGGCCCAGCGCAGCGCATCCGCCAAGTTGCTCTTGCCGGAGCCGTTCGGACCAACGACGGCGCTGATCCCGGGGCCGAACGCGACCGTGGTCCGCTCCGCGAATGACTTGAAGCCTTGCAGGCGCAGTGCGAGGAGACGGGCCCCGGACGTCAAGCGATCGATCCCTCTGGCGTCTCTGACCCGGCGATGGCCCGCAGTCCATCCATCGCCTGGGCCGCGGCGGCCGTCTCGGCGGCCTGGCGCGACGATCCTTCGCCGACGCCGAGCATCGTGCCGGCCACCCAGACCTCGATCCTGAACGACTTCTCGTGGTCCGGCCCGGTCGCATCCAGGAGTCGATACGACGGCCGCTCACCGGATGTCCGCTGGGTGTGCTCTTGCAGCCGGCTCTTGGGACTCTTGAGGGTCCCGATTGCTGCCTCCGCGATCAGCTCAGGTTCGGCCAGCGCCACGAGCCAGTCGTCGACCGCTGCCTGACCCAGGTCCAGGTAGAGCGCCCCGGCCACGGCTTCGAACGCTGATGCCAGGAGCGACGGGCGACGCCGTCCGCTGCGCTGGGCTTCCCCTTCGCCGAGCTGGAGATATCGCCCAAGGTCGATCCGTCCGGCAAGCCTCGCCAGACCCACCGTCGAGACAATGGCGGCGCGGCGCGCCGACAGATACCCCTCGTCGTCGGAGGGGTGACGTCGGTAGAGCGCGTCCGAGATCGCCAGGTTGACCGCGGCGTCCCCCAGGAATTCGAGGCGCTCGTTGTGCCCGGGCGCACCGCCGCGATGCTCGTGATGCCAGCTCGAATGCACCAGTGCCTGGTCGAGCAGGTCCAGGTCCCGGACCGGGAGGCCGAGCCTGGCTGCCAGGGCCTCGGCTGGACGCACGCTGCTGGTGGCCGGGCCGCGGCTAGACCGCGTCGCGGCTAGGACGATCGCTCGTCGATGTATTCGACGGCGTCCTGGACGGTCCGGATCTTCTCCGCGTCCTCGTCCGAAATCTCCGTCCCAAACTCCTCCTCAAGGCTCATGATGAGCTCCACGAGGTCCAGCGAGTCGGCGTTCAGATCATCGACGAACGACGCCTCGGGCTTGACTTCGTCCTCATCGGCGCCGAGTTGCTCGACGACGATCTTCTTGAGGCGCTCGTACGTTGTTGCCACTGACTCCCTCCTCGGAGTTGGGTGTTGACGCGGTCGGCGGGTCGCCGCTGGCTGCGATGCTCCCGAGGACGCCATTCATGAGGCGCCGCATCGGCTCTCCACTGTAGGTTCGTGCCAGCTCGACCCACTCGGCGATTGCGACCCGGGCCGGCGTCGCGGAGTGTAACACCTCGGAAATGGCCGTACGGAGCAGGGCTCGGTCCATCAGGGCAAGACTGGTCACTGGATATTGCGGTGCGCGACGCGTGATTTCCGCATCGATCAGGTCACGATGGCGCATCTCGGCTGAGACCAGCTCCCTTGCGAGCGCGGCCGCGGTGTCGTCACGTTCCTCGTCGGCGAGATGGCGCTCGAGGACCGCATCTGCGGTTCGCAAGCCAAAATCCGCTTCAAAGACGGCGGCCAGGGCCAGACGTCGACCCGTCCGCCGACCCCGGACGCGGTCAGCCCCCGACACCATCGACCATGACGGTCACAGCCCCAAGGTCCAGGCCCAGCAGGCGCTCGACGGTCGCCGTGACAGCGCCGCGGACCTGTCCGGCGATCGGCCCGAGGGACTGCCCGGGACGGGCCACGATCCAGAGCCGAACCAGCACCCGATCATTGCGAACCTGCACCGAAACCGATGGTCCGCCAAGGTAGCGGCGGATCGTGCCGCCGCCGCGACCCACCCGGGCGACACCTGGGACCTCGAAGGCGGCCAGGCGAACGAGCTCGGCGATGACGCCACGCCCGATCGTGAGTTGCCGGTTGCTCACGGGCCGTCCCCGGCCGTGGTCGGGTTCGCGGTGGTGGCCGCTTTGATGGCGACGCCGCTTGAGGCGGTGGCCGCGAGAGCCTCGGCAATCAGGGCCGGCACGCCGGTCCGTGCCGTCTGCGCGGCCACCTGGCAGGCGAAACCGATCATTCGCCGCTTCGCGCGACCATGGGTGATGATCACGGTGCCGCGAACCCCCAGCAGGGGCGAACCGCCCGCTCGCTCGTAGTCGAAGATGTCACGAATCCGGGCAATCCCCGGACGCAGGAGCAGATACGCCAGGCGGCCACGCACCGAGCTGCGCAGTTCGCGCTCCCACAGGTCGAAGATGAACCCGGACAGGCCCTCGTAGAACTTGATGACGACATTACCCAGCACGGCATCGCAGACCAC
>JANNQZ010000031.1:0-2163 GCA_031401015.1 Chloroflexota bacterium
GACGAAACACGAAGGTCGGCATCACCGACTCCAACTGTGGCTCCGACCGGGGCTCCAGTAGAGTTGACATCACGGGCGGCTACGGCACCACCGGCTCCGGTGGCGGCTTCGGATCCACCTTCATCACCGGCTCCGGCGGTAGCGCCGAAGGCAATCTCGGTCGAAGCTCAGGAAGGGGCTTCGTCGGGTGCGCCAGCGGCTCCGGCCGCGGATGGAAGCCCAGCGGCTGCAAGTTCCGCGGAGGTCAATGCCCCGGCGCCGAAGCCGGCTAGAACGACAGCAGCAGTCAGCGCAAAGCCGAGGGCCACCAGCACACCGGCCAAATCGGGAACTGCGCCGGAAACCGGGGACAGTGAAGACCAGGTAGCGACCAAGAGCGCAGCCCAACCTCGGGCCACCCGAACGACCAAGGCCAGGACCCCGGCGCCGGAGCCGGTCGCAACAGGAGAGTGAGGCCGAAGTGCCAAAGATCAAGAGCCACAAAGCAGCCCAGAAGCGGATCGGCGTGACCGGCAGCGGCAAGTTCGTCCGCGTCAATGCCTGGAGCGGCCATCACCTCGAAATCAAGTCGTCCCGTCGAACGCGCCGATACGCCGGCAAGTCCGTGATCGGGCCCGAGCACGCCAAGCAGGTTCGTCGCCTGTTGCCGTACCTCTAGGAGCGAGCCCACCTCATGGCACGAGTCAAACGGGGCGTCACCGCCCACCGGCGCCACAAGCGCCTCCTCCATGATTCTGAAGGTCGCAAGGGCGCCAAGTCGCGGCTGATCAAGCCCGCTCGTGAAGCCCTGCTCCACGCACTCGCCTATGCGACCCGCGATCGCAAGCAGCGCAAACGCGCCATGCGCGAGCTGTGGATCATCCGGATCAATGCCGCGGCCCGACAGCACGGCCTGACCTACGGCCAGTTCATCAATGGCCTCAAGAAGGCCCAGGTGGAGGTCGATCGCAAGATCCTCGCCGACCTGGCGGTCCGCGATGCGGGCACCTTTGGTCGGATCGTCGAGCTTGCGAAGGGCGCCTGACAGCCGGCCGCCCGTTGCGCATCCATTGGCCTGCTACCCTGTGCGAGCCCTCGACGTCGGTGACGGTCGAGGGTTCGTGATTCTGACTCCTGCCCCAGCGATACGAGGAACTGTGTGGATCTGGCCGGCCTGACCCGCGACCTGGACGCTCTCCGGGCCGAAGCGCTGGCCGCGATCGACCATGCCCCAGACAGCGCGACGCTGGATGCCGTGGCCCTCGACGTGCTCGGCAAGAAGGGCAGACTCACGACGGTCCTGCGCGGAATCGGGGCCCTCCCGCCGGATGATCGCCCCAGGGTTGGCGCCGTGGCGAACCTCGTTCGCGGCGCCATCGAGGCCGCCCTTGCCGAGCGCAGCGTAGCCATGCGCGGCTCGGAACTCTCGGCCCGACTGGCGGCCGAGACCGTTGACGTCTCCACGCCGGGTCGGGGGATCCGTCGCGGCAGCCTCCACCCGAGTATCGAGGCGATGCGCGAGATCGCCGAGATCTTCGAGCAATTCGGGTTCGTCACCTATGAAAGCCCGGAGATCGAGGACGACCGGACCAATTTCCAGATGCTCAACATCCCGCCGGATCATCCCGCCCGCGACCTGTGGGACACCCTGTACGTGGACGTTGAGGGCCGGCTGCTTCGAACCCACACCTCGCCTGGACAGATCCGGGTCATGCACACGGAGCGCCCGCCCATCCGGGCACTGTTGCCCGGTCGCTGCTATCGGTACGAGTCGATCGACGCCAGTCACGCCTCCGAGTTCTTCCAGGTGGAGGGCCTGATGATCGATGAAGGCACGACGATGGCGGACCTCAAGGGCCTGCTGGACCAATTTGCGAAGGCGATGTTCGGGGCGGACAAGCAGACGCGGTTCCGGCCCGGGTACTACCCATTCACCGAGCCGTCCGTGGCCTTTGACGTGGAGTGCCTGGTCTGCGGGGGCTCCGGCTGTGCGGCCTGTGGACGAACCGGCTGGATGACGATCCTGGGGGCCGGGATGGTCCACCCGGTGGTGCTGCAGTACGGTGGCCTGGATCCGGAGCGGTACCAGGGCTTTGCGTTTGGCATGGGCCCCGAACGGATCAAGATGCTCAAGCACGGGATCACGGATCTTCGCCTCTTCCTGGAGAACGACCTGCGCTTCCT
>JANNQZ010000032.1:0-17840 GCA_031401015.1 Chloroflexota bacterium
ACAAGCTGGCCGACTGGCTGCGTGTCTATCGAAACCAGGGGATGCGCTCGCGCTACCAGTTCGAGATGCTTGGCTACAACTTCCGGATGACGGATCTGGCCGCCTCCATCGGGCTGGCCCAGTTCGCGAAGCTCCCGCGCAACACCGCCCGCCGGCAGGCGATCGCCGCCCGCTACGACGAGGCTTTCGGGGAGCTGCCGATCGGGCTGCCGATCACACCGGACGGCCGAACCCACGTCTTCCACCAGTACACCGTGGACGTCGGCGAGGCGCGCGACCCGATCGTTGCGGATCTGCGAGCGGCCGGCGTCGGGGCGGACATCTACTACCCCGTCCCGGTCCATCGGCAGGCCTACATCATGGAACGCGGCCTGCACGCGGACCTGCCGGTCACCGATCGCGCGGCCGCGCGGACGCTGGCCCTGCCCATGTTCCCTGGCTTGACCGACGCGGAGCAGGACCAGGTTATCGATGCCCTGCGAGCCGCTGTCGAGCGCCACGCCGCCTCATCCTCCGACCGCCAAACCGCCGGGGTTGCCGCGCAGTGACCCAGGCCTGGCGTCCCGCGGGGGCGCGCGAACTCCGGCTCGGGCTCGCCGGCCTGGGCTCCATGGGCCGCAACCACCTGCGAATCCTGTCAGACCGCCCCGGGACGCGGCTGGCCGCGGTTGCCGATCCCGTCGCCGACCTCCTGGCCTCCGCGACCGCCGGCTCCGGCGCCCAGGGCTTCGCCGATCCACTCGCGATGATCCGCGACGCGGCCCTCGACGGTGTCGTGATTGCGGCGCCGACCAACGCCCATCTCCCGCTCGCCCTCGCCGCCATCGAATGCGGCATCCCGGTCCTGGTCGAGAAGCCGCTCGCCGGAACCGTCGACGACGCCCTCCGGATCGTCCGTGCCGCCACGGCCCGTGGTGTGCCGGTCCAGGTCGGTCACGTCGAGCGGTTCAACCCGGCGGTGCTCGAACTGGGTCGTCTCCTCGGCGCCGGCTGGCTGAGCACCGTCTACGCGATCGTGAGCCGCCGCGCCGGTCCCTTTCCGGCACGCATCCGCGATGTCGGGGTGACCATCGACCTCGCCACCCACGACGTCGATATCCTGTCGTGGATTGCCGGCGAGCGGCCGACCCGCGTGTTTGCGGAGCTGGCCCAGCGCAAACACGCCGCGCATGAGGACCTCCTCTTCGGCCTGCTCCACTTCCCGTCGGGGGCCACCGGCATGCTCGACGTCAATTGGCTCACCCCGGCCAAGCGCCGGCAGTTGGTCGTCGTCGGCGAGGAGGGGATGTTCGAGCTCGATTACCTGACCCAGCGGCTCACCTTCACGCGGTCGGACGTGGGACATCCGGAGATGATCGGTGGCTACGCGCCGACCTTCAGCGGCGAGGTGGCGGAGCTGCCGGTCGCCAATGCGGAGCCGCTGGCCGCGGAGCTCGATGCGTTCATCGGGGTGATCCGTGACGGCTCCGCGCCGGTCGTCAGCGCGGTCGATGGGCTCTGGGCGGTGGCGGTGGCCAGTGGGCTGCTCCAGGCTGGCCGGGACGGGCAGCCGGTGGATCTGACGACGCTCGCAGAACGGCTGACCTCGGAATGACCATCACCAATCGGCCCAGCCGGAGCGGTCCGAGCCTTCTCGGGGGGTCCATCGATGTCCCCGAGAATCCCTGCGGGCACGGCGAGCCGCACCCGGTCGTGCCGTGGGTCGGGGAGCCCGGGACCGTTGGTTCGGTGGCTCTCGTCGGTGCCGGAAAGATGGGCCTGCCCCTCGCGGCCCAGTTTGCCGGCCACGGCTGGCAGGTCAGCGCGGTTGACGTCAACCCGGCGGTCGTGGCCTCGATCAACGCGGGGCGAGCGCATTTCGCGGAGGAACCCGGACTGGTCGAGGCCGTCGCCGAGGTCCATGCGGCCGGGCGGCTGACGGCGACGGTCGATGGGACGGCCGCGGCACGCGCGGTCGATGTCGTGGTCGTGATCGTTCCGGTCATGCTGGACGATCGCCAGCAGCCGGACTACCGCTACATGGACGCGGCGGTCGCGGCCATTGGGCCGGGGTTGCATGCCGGCTCGCTGGTCATCTTCGAGACCACCCTGCCCGTCGGGGACACGCGGGCGCGCTTTGCGCCGGCGCTTGAGGCGGCAAGCGGACTCAAGGTTGAGGAGTCGCTCTTTGTTGCGTTTTCGCCGGAGCGGCTGCTGTCCGGCCACGTCTTCGCCAACCTGGCCACGTATCCGAAACTGGTCGGCGGGATCGGCCCGGCGTCCACAGCGCGCGCGGCGGCCTTCTATGCCTCAACGCTCGACGCGGAGGTCGTGGCCATGAGCAACGCCGAGGCCGCCGAGTTCGCCAAGCTGGCCGAGACGACGTATCGAGACGTCAACATCGCCCTGGCCAACGAATTCGCCAACTACGCCGAGCGGGCCGGCGTGGACATCCTCGAGGTCATCGAGGCGGCCAACAGCCAGCCCTACAGCCACATCCACCAGCCCGGGATCGGGGTCGGCGGCCACTGCATTCCGGTCTATCCGCACTTCCTGTTGAGCCGGGCGCCCGAGCTGACCCTGGTCGCGGCCGCCCGCAGGGCCAACGACGGCCAGGTTGGGCGGGCGCTCGCCACGCTCGATGCCGTCCTGGGCGGGCTATGGGGTGCCGAGGTTCTCGTCCTTGGCCTGACCTACCGCCACGGCGTCAAGGAGCTGGCCTACTCGCGAGCGATCCCGTTGATCGATGGGCTCAAGGAGCGCGGCGCGCGCGTGCGCGCGTTCGACTCGCTCCTCGACCACACGGAAGTGGAGGCGCTGGGCGCCTTGCCGTGGGCCTGGGGCAATGCCGACGCCGGGATCCGCGCGATCGTCACGCAGACCGCCGATCCGGTGTTCACGTCGCTGGACCCGGCCTGGTTCCCGGCCCTCAACGTCGTCCTTGACGGCCGGAACTCGCTTCGGGATCTGGCGCTGCCGCCGGGCGTCGCCTATCACGGGATCGGCGTTCCCAGCCGAACGGGCGGGTAGGTCGTCGAGGTTGCGAGGCTGACCCGCCCGCTCTGGGCGTGATCGGCGGGACGACGGATGGCTTGACAGGCCAGATCGATCTGGCTATACAGGCTATATGGGAACGACCACCATCACCGAGGCCAAGAACAAGCTGAGTGCGCTGATCGATCGGGTGCAGGCCGGCGAGAGCATCGTCATCCTGGAACGGGGCCGGCCGGTGGCGCGACTCGAGCCAATTGTCGAGGAAGCGGACTCGACGGGCAGGCTGGCGCGCCTTGAGCGGGCCGGCCTCATCAAGATCGGAAGAGGGACTCCCCCGCTCGCGCTACTTCGTACGCCTGGTCCGAAGCTAAAGCCGGGGTTCAGCCTTGTCGATGCGGTGATCGAGGAGCGTCGGTCGGGCCGGTGAGGTTCTGGGACACTTCAGCGGTCGTTCCATTGCTCACCGACGAGCCGTCCAGCCCTGCTGTGCTTCGACAATTCGAGCGCGATCCGCAAGTCGTCGCCTGGTGGGGCACAGAGATCGAATGCGTGTCAGCCGTGACCCGCCGCGAGCGCGAAGGCGCCCTTGACGCCCAATCGATGGTTGGCGCCCTTGATCGATTGGACGCGCTGTCCCGCGTGTGGACAGAAGTGGAGCCGGGCCAGCGTGTTCGGCAGGTCGCCGTTCGGCTCTTGCGCGTCCATCCGTTGCGTGCCGCCGATGCGGTGCAGCTTGCGGCGGCAATCGTGGCCTCTGCGGATCAGCCCGCGTCCCTTGCATTCGTCACGCTCGACGATCGGCTCGCTCACGCCGCCGAGCGCGAGGGGTTCACCGTCATTCGGCCGGATCGGGCCGCCTGAGCCCGAGACGCCGCGCTCGGTTCGCCGCGGCGTTTCGCCCGCTACCCTTGCGCCGTGCGAATCGTCACCGTGGTCGGCACCCGGCCGCAACTGATCAAGGCCGCCGCGCTGTCACCCGTTCTGCGTGCCCGACACGAGGAGATCCTCGTCGACACCGGCCAGCATTACGACGACCAGCTGGCCGGCAGCTTCTATCGAGAGCTGGCGCTCGCCCCGCCGGATCACGCGTTGGGGGTCGGAGGCGGCACCCATGCCGAGCAGACGGCGGCGATGCTGGCCGGCCTCGAACCGATCCTGATCGATCGTGAGCCGGACGCCGTCCTGATCTACGGCGACACGAACTCGACGCTGGCGGGGGCGCTGGTCGCGGCCAAGCTGGGCATCCCGGTCGCACATGTCGAGGCCGGCCTGCGCAGCTTCGACCGGCGGATGCCGGAGGAGATCAACCGGGTCGTCGCGGACCACCTCTCGCGCTGGCTCTTCGCGCCGACCCCGACGGCCGTCGACAACCTGCGCGCTGAGGGGATCGTGAACGGCGTCTCCCTGGTCGGCGACCTGATGCATGACCTGGCGGCGCGGATCGGTCGCGAGGTGATGGACGAGGCGGCGCTTCGCGACGTGAGCGCGCGGCTGGCCGAAGCGCTGCCGGGGCTGGATCTACAGCCGGGCGACTACCTGTTCGCGACAATCCACCGAGCCGAGAACCGCGAGCCGAACGCCATGCGCGAGTGGGCCGGGATGCTCGACCGCGTCGCGACACCGGAGCGCCCGGTGATCCTGGCGATCCATCCGGGGACTCGGGTCGCGCTCGAGCGCGAGGCGGTCGGCCTGTCGCGCGATGTTCTGCTCGTCGAGCCGCAGGGCTACCGAACGTCGCTGGCGCTCCAGCTCCATGCCGCCGCCGTCCTGACCGATTCGGGCGGGATCCAGCGCGAGGCGGCCTGGCTTGGCGTGCCATGCCTGGTGTTGCGTGGGACGACGGAATGGGTCGAGGCAGTGGCGGATTCCGGCGGGCGGATGGTCGTCGTGGGGTTGGACGCGGACAAGGCCGTCGAAGCGCTCGATCGCCTGGCGCCGATGGATGGGTCGCCGGAACTGGCTCGGTTACGGGCGCGAGCGTTCAACCTGGAACCCGGCGGTGCGGCCGAGGCCATCGTCGCCGCCCTCGAATCTGGCCCGTGACGGCCGCGGCGCTCATCCCGCGGCGCCCGCTGCGCGTCGTGATGTTCGTCTACAACGACGTCAGCCGGGACTCCCGCGTCCTGCGCGAGGCTGCCAGCCTGGCCGCCGCCGGCCACACGGTCACGGTGATCGGTCGCCCGCGCAGTGCGAACGAACGTCAGATCACGCGCCGGGAGCGCGACGGGTTCGAGATCGTGCTGGTCCCCATGCCGCACGAGTGGCGGCGGTGGTGGTACCGGGCCCGAAAGCCGTGGCACCTGCGGGGGCTGATCACCCGGCGCCTGCGATTCCACCTGGGTCGCGGCCCGGTCGGCTGGGTGCGCGCCGTCGGCTATGTCGGCGTCGCGATCCTGGTCGCCATCGCCTCCGTGTTCCGCCTCCCGTTCATCGCAATCTCCGGCGGCCTCAGCCAGACGAAGCACGATTCCACGTTCGATTGGCTGATTCGATGGCGCTGGGGGGTGCTTGGCTGGGCACGCACCGCCTCGTCGGCCGCGCCACCGGCGGACCTCTATCACGGGCACGACCTGACCGGCTTGCCGGCCGCCGTCCGGGCGCAGGCTCGCCACGGAGGTCGGGTCATCTACGACAGCCACGAGTCGTTCATGGATTCGGGCTCGAATGTCCGGCGGCCGCGCTGGGCGAAGGCGATCCTGCGCTGGTACGAACGCCGTCTCGCGCGCCAGGCGGTGGCGTTGGTGACGGTCAATCGATCGCTTGGCGAATTGCTTGGCGCCCGGCTGGGGCTTGCGCGAGTCGCGGTCGTCCACAACACGCCGGCGCGCTGGCCGATGCCGGCGATTCGTCCGAACCTGCTCCGGAAAGCCGCGGGCCTGCCGCCCGGGACGCCGATCGCGCTGTATCACGGCGCGTTTTCGCCGCACCGGGGCCTGGAACAACTCGCGGAAGCGATCCTGGTGCCAGGCATGGAGGAGGTTCATGCGGTCTATCTCGGCTATGGAGGGCTCGAAGGCGCGTTGCGCGAGCGGGCGAAGGAGCCGCGTTACGGGGGTCGACTGCACGTGCTGGAGGCCGTGTCACCGGACGTCCTGCCCGAGTGGGTCGCCTCGGCCGACGTCGGGGTGATGCCGATCCAGGCGAGCACCCTCAACCATCGACTATCGAGCCCGAACAAGATGTTCGAATCGATCGCGACGGGGCTACCGGTGGTCGTCAGCGACTTCACCGAGATGCGCCGGATCGTGCTGGACGACCCCGATGGTCCGCTTGGCGCGGTGTGCGATCCGGTCGATCCCGGTTCGATCGCCGCGGCGATCCGTTCCATCCTGGACCTTGGCCCGGACGAGCGTGAAGCCCTGCGGGTGCGCTGTCTGCGCGCCTCCCACGAGCGCTGGAACTGGGAAACGGAGTCGGCGCGGCTGGTCGAGCTCTACGATTCGCTGGCGGCCGAGCTGCCGGCGGGCGCTGCGGCCACCGAGGCCGCGGAGGGCGCGGAGGCGAAGGACGACCCGGCCACGGGAGACGCGGCCGGAGGCTGAGCCGCCTCGAAGCCCGGTCGACCGAGCCGTTCCACCCGAAGCCCGGCGGCGCGCGCCGCATCCACATCCACGACGGCCCGCGTGTCGTAGACCAGGGTGCCGCGCATGGCTGCCGCGAGCGCCTGCCAATCGAGCCGCCCGTAGTCGGGCCACTCGGTGGCCACCACGACCGCATCGGCGCCGCGGACCGCTTCCTCGGCCGTCGCCGCAACCGCAAGCTCTGGGTCGACGACGCGCGCACGCTCGGTGGCCCGTGGGTCATGGGCGAGCACCTGGGCCCCGGCTGCTCGCAGGTTGGCCGCGAGCGCAAGGGCCGGCGATTCGCGGACATCGTCCGTGTTGGCCTTGAACGCCAACCCGAGCAGGCCGATCCGCCGGCCGGCAAGGGATCCCGGGCCGCCAAGGAGCGTCTCGATCCGGGTCACGATCTGGCGCTGGTGCGCGGTCGTCGAGCGGTGGATGGCCGACAGCAGGGGCGCCTCCACGTCGAGCGCGGCGATCTGCAGGGCGATCGCGATCGCCTGCTCGGGCAGGCACGAGCCGCCCACGCCGGGTCCCGGCCGCAGAAACGCAGTCCCGATTCGACTGTCGAGCCCGATCCCGGCGATCACCTGCTCGATATCGGCCCCGGTCGCATCAGCCACCCGGGCCAGCTCATTGGCGAACGAGACCTTCATCCCCAGGAATACGTTGGCACCGAGCTTGATCAGCGCCACCGACCTGGCGTCGGCGATCAAGGTTGGCGCGCCGAGGGGCTTGTAGAGGTCCACCACGGCCTGCGCGGCGGCAGAGTCGCGCGGTTCGAGCCAGCCGGCCACGACGCGGTTGGGCCGATCGAAGTCGTCGAGCGCCTGGCCTTCGCGCATGAATTCGGGGTTTGTGACGATCGATGGGCGGTTCGATTGGCTGGGGTCGCTCGGGTGACCAGGGTAGCCGGGGTGGCCAGGATGGCCGAGGTCACTCGGAGCCGATGCGGCCAACGCGCCGATGCGCGCCGGGCCGTCGAGGGGCAGGGTCGATCGGATCACGATCGTGTGATCGGGCCCGGTGCCGGTCAACAGGCGTGCGATCGCCGCCTCGACGTGGACGGTCGAGAGCGGGCCAGCCGGTCCGGTCGGCGTGTTGACGCAGACGAACGTGAATGGGGTGTCCACTGGCGGGTCTAGCTCGGTGGTGAAGGTGAGCGCCTCGTTGGCAAGCCCGCTGGCGATCGCCTCGGTCAGCCCCGGTTCGAAGATGGGCGGCAGGCCATTACGAAGGGCGGCGATTCTCGCGGTGTCGACGTCGGCCACGGTCACTCGATGACCCAGGCGCATGAAGCCGACAGCGGTCACCAAGCCGACATGGCCGGCGCCCAGAACGAACAGATGCACGAGGCGGATTCTCCGGGTTGTCTCGGATACTTGGCATTGAGTGGCCGGAACGATAGCATCGGAAGGCCCGATGGCCGCCGCGGGGAGCTGCGAGGGAGCCCCGAGCCGGCGCGGCCCGGCGTACACGGCCCGGCGTACACGGCCCGGCGTTGAATTCCAGGCTGGTTGGTCTATGGGACACGCCTCGGTCGGATTCACTTGCCAGGTTGGTAGATCCGACCAGAACCGGTCGAAATGCGTCACGGATGCCAATGGCGTTGGCACAATCGACCGCGGCGGCAGAGGATCGGTCGCGTACGCCAATCCCACTGGAATCTCGTCGCCCACCGCTGGTGCTGGTCCCTCCGGCTCGGACGGGCGGTTGGGGCCACGCTCCGGAGCTGTGTGCTCGAGCTGGGCCGCACCGCGCCCGGCCGCCCCGAGCTGGGCCGCACTGAGCGCGGCCGCCCGCGCTGCGGCCGCCCCGCCCCGCCGCGGGCACAGCGCCCGGCACTCCACGCGCGGCGTCCCCACGACCGTCGGATACACTCGCCGCCGTGCCACACGAGATCGTGCCCCAGCGCTGCGTGGTCGTCCTGCCATCCACCGGGGAATTCGATTCGCGGACCTATCGGATCGCCCGAACGCTCCACGAGCGCGGCCACGAGGTCACGGTCCTGGCCCGCTGGAAGCCCGGATTGGCGGTCCGGGAGATCCACCCGGTGGGGTATCCGATCGTGCGGGTCGCTGCGACCGCGGTCGACGGATTGCCGCTGCGGGCGCTGACGTTGCCGGTCCTGCGCGCGCTGCGACTCGCGGCGCGTCCGATCCTGGGGCCGGTGGCGACGCGCGCCGAATTGGCTGGAGCTAGCCCCTTGGCCGGCGACGGGTCGAGCGCCGCGGCGAGCGGCGACGAAGCCGATCCTGGCTGGGCCCACCCGGCCGAGCGCGACCCGGGCCGGGTTCGCGGCTACGTCCGCCGAGCCAGGATTTTCCTCATGATCCGGAGCCACCGACAGCGAGCCCTCGACGTCGCCCCCGTCGCGGACGTCTACCACGGGATGGCCTACATGGGGATCTCGGTGGCGCTGGGGCTGGGCAGGCGCCACGGGGCGAAGGTGGTCTACGACGCCCGCGACATCTACATGGTCGCGGCCAACCTGGCCCGCCTGCGCGGCCCGATCAAGTCGATCCTGGCGCGCCTGGAGCGTGGCTGGGCTCGATCGTCTGACCGCGTCATCACCGTCAACGAGCCGTACGCCGCCGAACTCGCTCGACGCTTTGACGTCCCCGCCCCTCTGGTCGTCATGAACTGCTCCTACCGATACTCCCCGCCGGCCACCCGGCCGCGCCGGTTCCACGAGCGACTCAACCTGGATCCAAAGGCGCGGGTCGTCCTGTACCAGGGCGGCTTCTCGCGGGGTCGTGGCGTGGAGCAGCTGATCAAGGCCATCCACCGCGTCCCGGACGCCGTCCTCGTGGTGATGGGCTATGGCGCCTTAGAAGCCGACTTCCGGGCAGCCGCGGACGCCCTGGAGAACCGCGGCCGGATCCACGTCCTGCCGGCCGTCGCGCCGACGGAGCTACTCGACTGGGTCGCATCGGCGGACGTCGTCGGTGTCCTCTTCCAGCACGACACGTTGAACAACTACCTGTCGACGCCGAACAAGTTCCTCGAGGCGATGGCCGCCGGGGTGCCGTCGGTCTGCTCGGACCACCCCGGAATGGGCCCCATCGCGCGCCAGACTGGCTGCGGGATCGCAGTGGATCCCACAAATATCGAGGCGATCGCTGCGGCCATCCGATCCGTCATCGACGCCCTGGCCGAGGAGCGCGACGCCGCCCGCGCCCGCGCGCTCGCCGCCGCCCACGAGATCTACAACTGGGAGTCCCAGGTGTCGGGGCTGCTCGACGAATACACCCGACTCACCGGTCGCCGCTGGTGACTCGCCCGCGGGCCGTCTGCCTGGTCGCGAACACCGCGGCCCCCTACTCGCGGGCGCTGCGGGTCGCCCGCAGCCTGACAGAGGCCGGCTGGGACGTGGAGATCGCCGCCGTGGCTGGGCGTGGGCTACCGGCAGAGGACCGCGACGGCGAGGTGGTCACCCGTCGCTACTCCCCAAGCGGCCCGCTCCGGCGGTGGGTCGGCCAGCCACCACCACCCAGGCCCCCAACGAAGCTGCTTCGGATCATCGCGCTCAACCTGGACAAGGCGCTAAAGATGGCGCTCTGGCCGCTCCATGTTCGAGCCTGGTGGCGGACGCTTCGCCGGGAGCTCCCGCCGGCGGATCTCTATCACGCCTTCGGGATCCTGACACTGCCGGTCGCGCTGGATCTTGCGCGGACAGCCAGGCGACGCCGGCGTCGCGGCCTGGTCGTCTACGACGTGATCGATGCCATCCTCGACTCGAACAACTACGCCAGGGTCCCGGCACCGATCCTCGCCCGCTACCGACGCGCAGAGGCGCGCTGGGTTCGACGCGCGGACGCAGTCGTCACGGTCAACGAGCCCCTGGCCGACCATTGCCATGACGTCTGGCCGTTCCGGGAACGACCGACCACGATGCTCAACTGTCAGCCGCGCTGGACGCCGCCGGCGGTTCGCCCAGACCTGATCCGCGAGGTGACCGGGTTGCCCGCGCAGCGCCGGATCGCGCTCTTCATCGGGAAGCTCGGGCGGCAGCGTGGGCTGGAGGCTGCGGCGGAAGGGGTCCTTCGGTCGCGCGAGACCGCACTGGTGATGATCGGTGAAACGGTCAACCCGGAGTGGGCGGCGGCGCTCGAAGCGAAGTCGCGCGAACCGCGGTTCTCGGGTCGCCACGTTGTCCTGCCACCGGTCCATCCCGACGAGGTTCGGTCGTGGGCCGCCTCGGCCGACGTCTCGATCATTGCCGTGCCGGCCAACTCGCTGAACCAGCGGCTCTCGACCCCGAACAAGTTCTGGGAGAGCCTCGCCGCCGGGACACCGGTCGTGATCGGGCGGGACCTCGAGGTCATGCGCGCGATCGTCGAGCGCGACGATCTCGGCACCGTGGCGGACCCCCTGGACCCCGACGACATCGGGCGGGCACTCGCGGCGGTCCTTGATCAGTCGCCTGAGGGGTACGCGGCGATGCGGGCACGCTGTCTCGCGGTCACGCGCGACCACTACAACTGGGAGTCGGCGGTGCAGCCCTACCTGGCGCTCGTGGCGAGCCTCGAGTCCGGGTCAGTCAGCGCCAGTTGATCCTGGGGCGCGCTCCGCGGCGGTCTCCGCGGCGGTCGCACGGCGGAAGAGGACGATCTTGCTCGATGGAGCCGCGCCGCGGGCGAGCGCCAGACGGTCCAGCGCCAGCATGATCGGGCCGAGCCAGCGGATGCTGCCGGGCGAGGTCTTGGCCCGTTTGGCGACCCAGCGCCACCAGCGCAGGTATCGATCGTAGGCGGCACGCGAGCCGGCCTCGATCGGGTTGTTGGCCATCGCCACTGCACCGCGCAGCTCGACGAGCTCGAGGCCCGCGGTGAGCAGTGGGTCGCGGTAGGCGGCAAGGGAGCGGGCGCGCGAGGTCTGGGTCTCGTTGGCGGGCCGCTCATAGGTCGCGTCGAGGAGGATCGGCTCGACGAGCAGGAGCGCGCCGCCCGGCGCGACCAGCGCTGCGACGTTCGCCAATGCCCGCGCGAAGGCGCCGCCATCGGTGATGTGGAGCAGGACATTGATCACGGACACAAACCGGTAGGGGTCGGCGGGCAGGCCTGGAGCGGCGGCGCCGATGTCCGACGAAACGAACCGGTCGCCGCGGCCCCCAAACTCGGCGTTCAGTCGCTCGACCGCCGCTGGGACCAGGTCACAACCGTCGACCCGCGACGCGCCAAGGTCGTGCCAGACGCGGACCCAGTACCCGGTTCCTGCTCCGACGTCGAAGATGCCCGCGACCCCTTCCAGGACGTTGTGGCGGCGGACGAACCAGCGGATGCGACGCTCCAGCGCCCGATAGAGCCATCCGTTCAGGTCGGCCGGCAACCCCGACTGGCCAACGCCGGACAAGTCGCCGCGCGCGTGGAGCCTCGACCAGTGGTCTCGCGGGTCATACGCCATCCGCGCCATGGTGGCACAGGCCGGGTCAAGGCCGGGTCGCGCCGCTCGGGCGCGAGGCAGTCACGGCGAGTTCCCAGATCCTCGGGGCCCGCCTCGACTCGCGCGGCTCGACGACCGCCCAAGTGATACTCCCCGCTGCACCTGAGACATGAGGGTGGCCCGCGGTCGGTGACGAGCATCCGCTCGATGTCTCGAGGCGTTGACCCACCCGGCACCCGGTACCGGCACTGCCAGAACCCAGAGCGCGCGGAATGGCCGGACGGGCGCCGGCTGGCGCGTCCCGAGAGCCGAGCCTTTATCTCGATTCGCTCGAGCCGCCCGAGACTGACGCGTCCACCGAGCCGGGCCCGTCGCCTGCCTCCGAGTCCGCGTCCCAGCGGTCGGCCAGCCAGCGAAGCGCGCCGGGTGCGAGGCGGATGCCATGGCCGGCGAGGCGCGTGATCAGGGCGGCGGCCGGAGCATCGATCGCAACCATCCCAACGGGTGCGCCATCCGGGTTGGTCCGGGTTGTACCGCGGATCTGGGCCGCGGCCGCGAGGATCGCGCTGGACAGGAGCTCCTCTGCGGCTGGCGCCGGTCGATCCAGGGCGCGGCGGAGCCAGGCAAGCGGCCCGCGGCCGGTTGGGCGAGGTTTCCGCGGCTCCACGGGCGGCGATTCGATCAGCCGGATCGGCCAGACGGTGTTCGCGGATTCGGTGGCGCCCTCGCGCCACGCGGGGATCACGAGGGTGAGCCGAGCACGAAGATCTGACGGCAGGGCCGTCACGAGCGGCAAGGCATGGTCCCGGCCGGTTGCGACCAGGATGACCGGCAGGGCTGGTGCCATGTTGGTGGCCGGCGAGCTGGCTGGTCCGGGCGTTGACGCCGGGCCGCCAGGGCCTGGCGCGGGAATGTCGAGGCCGAGTGCCGTCTGGCCGCGCGCATCCTCCTTGCCGGCCGCCGCCAGGCCTGCTCCAGGTTGCCCGTCGCGGCTCCGGCGCAAAGGGGCGCCGGCCACCGTCTCGCCGGCCATCGTCTCGCCGGCCGCCTCGTCGGCGTGTCGCCTGGACGAGGTCTTCTCGCGCGCCGCCGAGATCGACTGCCGATAGACAGCGATCGTCTGCCGTGCAACAGCCTCCTCGCCGAGCGCCTCCACCAGCAGGCCGCGCGCGGTCGCGGCATCCACTGGCAGGTCGCCTGCCAAGACGTGCCCGATGACGGCAGCGAACGCCTCGGCCTCATCGCCGTCCGCGATCTGGCCGAAGCCACCCGACAGCTCCACGATCCACGGGACGCCGCCCGATGGTCGAGCTGCCACCGGCAGCCCGGTCAGGATCGCCTCGCCCGCCGCCACGCCAAAGGTCTCCGAGGAGCTCGGATGGACGAACACGGCAGCCCGGGCCATCGCGGCCGCCACCTGGTCTCGTGGCAGCCAGCCATCGAATGAGGTGGCCGATCGAACCGCAATCGCCGTGGCCAGCTCCTCCAGGCTCTCGAGATCACCGGCTGTGCGTTCCACGCCCACGATCCGCAGAAACAGGTCGGGCTGCGTCTCGAGCAGCTTCCCGAACGCGGACAACAGTACGTCGACCCCCTTATGCGGACCGAGCGATCCCACCCAGAGCAGTTCCTTCCCGTCTCGCCCGCCCGGATCGGCCAACGGGAACGATCCATCCGCGAGAGGGATTGGCAGGACCCCGATCCGGGTCACGGGGACCCCGAGAATGGTCGCCAACCGAACGGCCAGCGACGGACTGACCGCGAACAGGCCGACACCGGGTTCGAGCAGTCGCAGGTACTGCTCGCGTGCCGCCGGGTCAGCCAGGTCTCGCTCGATCGTGCTCGCGTGCTCGGTGACGACCACGGGGATCCTGAGTTGCCGTCCGGCCTCCGCCGCCACGACCCCGTCGGGCAGCCCGGTGTGCGCGTGGATCACGTCCGGCCGCCATTCCTCGATGAGCCGATCGAGGAATGGGAGGAGGGCCGCCAGGTGGTCCTCGACCAGCGCCGCCGCGTCGCCCGAGCCCGGCCGCCGGACGACGGAGAGGCGTGCCACCGGGACGCCGGGCGCGGCGCGCGACAGGCGCGACCCGTTCGACGGCGGCGTCACGAAGAGGGCTGCCGGCGTCGCCACCGCCTCGTACGCGCCACGCGCTTCGGCGAGCACCGCGTTACGTTCCTCCAGGCGACCCCGGACGAGGACTCGATCGAACGAGATCACCCGCCCTTCCACCCCGGCTGCCCCGACGGCGCGCACCAGGTCCGCCACGAAGGAGCCGCGCCCTGGCGAATCGTGCGAGGGATACCAGCGCGCGATGGTCAGGACGCGCAGGGGATCAGGCGACCGGGTGATCCGGCGAGGCTTAGGCATCGAGCAGTCGACTCCCGGCCGCGTCCGGTGGCAGCGTCGCGCCGCCGGCCGAATCGAGCGCACGGGCGATCGCCGCCTCCCGTTCCGCCCTCGCCTTGCGCGAGTGATCCTTGTGGATGGCAACAACCTCCGCCGGATCGCCTTCGGCCACGATTCGGCCGTGCTGGAGCAGGATCGCACGATTGCAGAACTCGACGACCCAGTTCATGTCGTGGGTCACGAACACGACACCCTTGGCCTGGCGGACCAGGTCCAGGACCCGTGCCTTCGACTTCGCCCGAAAGACCTCGTCGCCGGTTGCCAGCACCTCGTCGAGCAGCAGGATGTCCGGATCGACCGAGGTGGCGATCGAGAAGCCGAGCCGCGCGCGCATCCCCGAGGAGTAGGTCCGAATCGGCGCGTCGATGAACGGACCGAGCTCCGCGAAGTCGATGATCCCGGGCGTGCGCTCCGCCATCTCCCGTCCCTGGATCCCAAGGAACGCGCCAGCCAGCCGGATGTTTTCCCGGCCGGTCAACTCCTGGTCGAAGCCCGCGCCCAGGGTGAGCAGGCTGGAGATCAGGCCATCCACCTCGACCGAGCCCTCCGACGGCAGGATGATTCCGGCCAGGACTTGGAGAAGCGTGCTCTTGCCGGCGCCGTTTGGCCCGATGACCGCCAGCGATTCCCCATGGACCAGGTTGAAGCTGACATCGCGCAGCGCCCAGAACTCGTCGGCCGGCTGGCGGACGAAGAGATTGACGAAGGACCGATGGAGCGTGGTCTTGCGGGTGAACCGGAGGCTGTACTTGACCCCGACACCCTCCACCCGGATCGCCACGCGCGCGTCGGGCGGGGGATCGGCAGGCAGGGTGGAATCGGCGGGCACAGCCGGATCTGCCGGTTCGGCGAGGTGCGCGGCGCTACCCTCGACGGTCATCTCAGAGCACCTTGGCAAAGGCGGGTTCGACGCGCTTGAACATGACCGTCGCCAGCCCGAGCAGGACGACCGACGCGATGAACAGCGCGCCCAGGCCGGTCCAGTCGGGCGCTTGCCCGCCGTAGATTACGTCGCGGTAGGCGGTGAACAGGATCGCGAACGGATTGGCCAGCAGGATCTGCCCGATGATCGGGACGCTCGCGGTCGCCGTCCGGAGGTCCTCCACCGCATAGAGCCCCGGCGACAGGTAGAACCACAGCCGCAAGGCGTGCCTCGACAGGTTGCCGACATCCCGATAGAACACGTTGATGGCCGCAAGGCCCACGGCCAGGGCCAGGTTGAACGCGAACTGGACGACGGCGATGATCGGGATCAACAGCACCGCCGCGGACAGTCGATCCCGGTAGAGCAACAGGATCAACGCCGCGAGCGGGATCAGCCCGAAGGCGAAGTTGACCACGCCGGCACAGGCCGAGGCGACCGGCAGGACGAGCTTGGGGAACTGGATCTGGCGGATCAGCCGATCCGCCCCGGTGACCGCGGTGATGGCGTCCTGGACCGTTGACTGGAACCACTTCCACGGCAGGATGGCGGCGAAGATGAATAGCGGGTAGTCCGGTCCGCCACGATCGAAGACCACGGACACGAGGACCACGTACACCGCCATCTGGAGCAGCGGATCCAGGACCCACCAGAGGTTGCCCAGCAACGTGTCAGCGCCCTTCTTGCGGATATCCGCCTGGACGAGGTAGCGGATCAGCCGGCGGCGCTGGGCGACCTCCACGACGGCCTCACGGAGGAGCCCAATCGGTCCGGGCCGAGCGGCGCCGCGTCGGACATGGGCTGGCGCATCGGCCGTCGCACTCATCGGGGCCGCAGCGTACCACGGGTCCAACCGACGGTTGGGGTACGCTGCCCGACGCTCATGTCGCCCGACACGCCACCTGTCCCGCGCCCGGTCGCCATGCTCACCCACTCCTATTACGAGGAGGATCCACGGGTGCGGCGCGAAGCCGAGGCCCTTGTCGCGGCCGGCCGTCCGGTCGACGTCTACGCCCTGCGCCGGCGCGAGGACCGCGCCACGGAGACGATCGACGGCGTCCGCGTCATGCGCCTCGGCGTCCAGCGCCACCAGGGTGCCGGCCTGCGCACCTACCTCCTCGAGTATCTCGCGTTCCTCATCCGGGCCGGTTTCGCCCTGACCGTGGCCCACCCCCGACGGCACTACGGTCTCGTCCAGGTCCACACGTTGCCGGACTTCCTGGTCTTCGCCAGCGTGCCGCTCCGGTTTGTCGGCGTGCCGGTCATCCTGGACCTCCACGAGGCGATGCCCGAGTTCTTTCGCAGCCGGTTCCGGGGGCGTGCAGGGCGCGCCGGCCATGCGCTGCTACGCCTCCAGGAGCGACTGGCGACGCGCTTCGCGACGGCGGTCGTGACCGTCAACGACGCGCTTGGCGATCGGCTGCTGACGATCGGTGTGCCAGCGTCGCGCCTGGCCGTGGTCCCCAACGCGCCATCGCTCGCCCGCTTCGATCCCGCACGCCACCCGGCGCGACCGTTCATGGCCGATGGGACGCTCCGCCTCGCCTACGCGGGCGCGTTGAGTCCGATCTACGAGCTGGACGTCGTGCTCGAGGCCATGGCGCGCCTGATCGCGCACCGGCCGCAGCTGCCGGTCTGCCTGGACCTCTACGGTCGCGACTTCGCCGAAGTCCCGCTGCACGATCGGGCGGCGGCCCTCGGGATCTCCGACCGGGTCGTGTTTCACGGCCGGATCCCGATCGAAGACGTCCCGGCGGCGATTGCCGGCGCCGATGTCGGCCTCGCCCCGACCCGCCGGTCGCCATTCACGGACTTTTCCCTCTCCACCAAGGCCTACGAATACGCGGCGATGGGCCGGCCCGTCGTGGCGTCGCGGCTGCCGATGGTGGAGCGCGTCTTTGGCGACGACGTGGTCGCCTACGAGCCGGGTGACGCCGACGATCTGGCCGCCGCGCTCCTTCGCCTCGTCGATGAACCCGAGAACCGCGAACGGCGGGTGCACCGCGCCCTTGCCCGGGTGCGTGGCCTGGGCTGGGAACATGAGGCGCCGAAGTACGTTGCCCTCGTCGAATCGCTCGTCCTCGGGCCCGCGGTTGCGCCGGCGTCGGGCGTCCATCCAGCCAGTTGACTGGGCCGGGCGCCGAGCGACAGGGCTTTCGCCCGGACATCGAGGGGCTGCGCGCGATCGCCGTCGGCCTCGTCCTCCTCTACCACGCGGCGGTTCCGGGCTTCCGCGGTGGCTTCGTCGGCGTTGACGTCTTCTTCGTGCTGTCCGGCTTCCTGATCACGGGGTTGCTGCTGCGCGAACTCGATTCGACCGGGAGGATCTCCCTCCCGTCGTTCTACGCACGCCGGCTGCGACGCCTGCTGCCCGCCGTCGCCCTGCTCATCCTGGCCACGGTCGTCGCGTCCGTCGTCGTCCTGTCGCCGTTGCAGGCGGCCGCTGTCGGTGCCGACGGCGTCGCCGCGTCGCTCTACGCGGCGAACCTGCGGTTCGCCTTCAACGCCACCGACTACCTCCAATCCGAGCTCGCGCCATCGCCACTGCTGCACCTCTGGTCGCTCGGCGTCGAGGAGCAGTTCTACC
>JANNQZ010000033.1:0-4160 GCA_031401015.1 Chloroflexota bacterium
GCCCGCTCAAGGCCTGCTGCGAATGCGTCGCTCACGATGTCCAGCCGGTCGGGCACGGCCGTGATCCGCCCGATCTGGACGCCACGGCGGCTGAGCTCCTTCGCGATGTCGCCGGCGTTCGTGTCACGGGTGTCGCCGACGGTCAGCTCGGAGCCGATGCTCAGCAGTTCGGCGGTCAGGAGGTGACGGGGCTGGCTCGTTGACATGGGTGGCAGGGTAGCGCGCCCGGGACGCGGGCGCGGGAGCAAGGCGTTGGCGCTGCTATGATCGAACCACCTTGCGCCCGTCCCGGCGCCCAGTTCACAGCCGGAGTGCAACCCCTGGACGATCCGACGACCACCCCCCCGCCCGCTGATCCGCATCGCTCGGAAGGGTCGGCGCCGGGTCTCCGCGCCCAGATCATGGCCGTGCGCGACGCCGTTGTGGCGTTGATCGGGGCCCACATCGAGCTGGCCAGGACCGAGCTGACCGAGATCGCCGGCGAGGTCGGTCGCATCGCGGCGCTGGCGGCGCTTGCGCTCATCCTGCTCATGCTCGCCGGTCTGCTCGGGATCATCGGAGGCGCCCTGTTCCTCGGGGAATGGCTGTTCGGGTCGCTTGGCTGGGGTGTTCTGCACGGCATCCTGGCTTTCGGCGGGATCGCGGTGGCGGCCGGCCTGCTGGCGGCGGGTGTCCCAGGTGGCCGGATCGGCCGGTCGCTGCTGGGTGGCGTGCTTATGGCGACCGTTGTTGGCCTGGCATTTGGCCTCGAGTGGTCCACTCGGCTGTTTGCGGCGGTCGGCGAATCGATGCGCTTGAACATCAGCCCCGATGTCCGACCGCTCGTCATCGGGGTGCTGATCGGGGCGCTGCTCGGCGTGCTCGTCGGGTTCGCCGCGGCCACGCGCGCCGGAACCGCGAGCGCCAGGATGGCCGCCATCGTCGGGCTGCTCGTGGTCGGAGCCCTGGTCGGTGCCTTCAGCTCGATCACGTTCGGGGCGCAGGCGGGCGCCGGCGTCGGCGTCGCGGTCGGCTGGCTGACCTGGATCTGCCTGATGGGCGCCGACGCCGCCCGCAATGGGATCAATGTCAACGGGTTCAAGGAACGCTTTTACCCGTCCCAGACCATCGAAACCGGCAAGGAGACCATCGAGTGGCTTCAGAAACGGATGCCGCCCGGGTTCGGGTCCTAGCGGCACGGGACACCCTCGGCGAGGAAATCGACGCGCTCGAGGCGTCGGCTCGGGCCGCCGTCGACATCCCGGCCAGGATTCGGCGCAGTCCAGCAAGGGCGGCCGGCGTAGCAGGTGGTGCGGCCTTCCTCGTGCTCGGCGGGCCAAAGCGCTTGTTCGGGGCGGCTCGACGGGCGTTCTTTGGCGCGCCCGCCACGTTGCCAACGCGGATGCTGCCCGACGAGATCGAGAAGACCTTGCGCGAGTTGGGCGATGATGGCGGCAAGGTTCGAGGGGCCCTGGAACGCGACTTCGCCGCCTACACGCGGGGGGCCGCGAAGGAGCGTCGAGCGACGAGTCTGGCGACGGCCGTCGCTCGCCCGCTCATGACGCGCGGGCTCAAGACGGCCGCGGAGTGGTTCCTGCGAACCGACGACGAGGGCTTCCAGGCACGGCTTTCCGATGTCCGCCGCCGCGCCGTTGATTCGGCCGGCAGGCGTGGCGATCGGCCGACCGGCGACGACGGTCCGGCCGGCGAGCCATCGGCGAACGCTGATGACCCAACGGTGACGGGCAGCTGACCTCGGGTCGCGAGCGCCGCGCCACGTCTCACCCACCCGCGAACCCCGCATCGGACCCGTCACGCTAGACTCCCGGTACGGGCGAGTGGCGGAATGGCAGACGCGCCGGCCTTAGGAGCCGGTGCCGCGTAAGCGGCGTGGAGGTTCGACCCCTCTCTCGCCTACCAGAGTTCGGGCCGGCGTCAGAAGATCGGGCCGCCGGACAAACGCGCTGCGCGCAACGGCCGCCGCGCAACGGCCGCAGCCCGAACTCCGCCCTATACTTCGCGGGCCATGCAAGTCACCACCACACCCGCCCCAAGGTCCACGGTCGTGCTCGAAGTCGAGCTGCCGGCCGAGCGCCTCACCCGTGCCGTCGATGAAGCCGTTCGCCACCTCTCGCGGCGGACCCGCGTCCCGGGCTTTCGTCCCGGAAAGGCCCCGCGGCCGGTATTGGAGCGTCACCTTGGCCCGGGAGCCGTTCTCGAGGACGCGGTCGATCACCTCGTCCAGGACTCCTATCGCAAGGCGCTCCAGGAGCAGGACCTGCTCCCGCTGACCAACGCCGACGTCGAGGTCATCCAGGCCGAAGAAGGCAAGCCGCTCCTGTTCAAGGCGACCGTCCAGGTCAGGCCCGACGTCAAGCTCGGGGACTACCAGCAGTTCAACTTCCGGCCCGAGATCGAGCAGATCGACGACGCTCGCATCGACAAGGTGCTCGACGAGCTCCGGGACCAGAACGCAACCCTCGCCCCGGTCGAGGATCGCGGCGCCAGGGAGGGCGACTACGCTGTGATCTCGTTCACCGGAACCCGCGACGGCGAACCCTTCGAGGGCGGTCGCTCTGACCGCATGCCGATCATCCTGGGCCAGGAGCGGCTAATCCCGGGGTTCGAGGCCAACTTGATGGGCGTCGAAGTCGGCGGCGCGACGGAGTTCGACATCAGCTTCCCCGACGACTACCCAGAGGCCTCGCTTGCAGGGAAGCCCGCTCATTTCGCGGTCGAGGTCAAGGAGCTTCGGGAGAAGGTCCTCCCGGAGCTCGACGACGACTTCATTGCGACCCTCGGCGCCTTCGACGACCTTGCGGAGCTGCGATCCGACATCAAGGTACGCCTCCAGCGCAATGCTCTCGACCGCGCGCGCCACGGGTTTGCCGATCGAATCATCGAGTACGCCGTCGCCAATTCGACCGTCGACCTGCCGGACATCCTGGTCGACCAGGAGGTCGAGGTGGTCCACGATGAGTTCCGCGGCTCGCTCGCGCGCCAGGGAATCGACCAGGAGGCCTACCTGAAGGCCGTCAACAAGACGGAGGCGGAGCTGCACACGGAGTTCCGGCCTGGCGCCGAGAAGCGGGTCCGCACCCTGCTGGTTCTTTCGAAGGTGGCTGAGGTCGAGGGTCTGACGATCCCGGACACGGACGTGGAGGCGGAGATCGCCCGCGGCCGCGAGCGGTACGCCGAAGATCCAAAACTGCTCGCCTACTTCGATTCAGACCGCGGTCGCTCCTACATTCGCAGTACCCTCCGGCGCAGCCGGATCATCGAACAGCTGATCGATGGATGGCTGGTTGCCCACCCGGACCATCCGGCGTTGCCGCACATCGAGGATGCAGCGGCGACACCAGTCGAAGTCGGCGAAGCTGCCGCACACGCACCCGTCGCCGCCGATTGACCGCCAAGCCGGTCGCGCAGTCAGGGAGACAAAAGCATGCTCGTCCCCATGGTCATCGAATCCTCCAGTCGGGGGGAGCGCGCCTATGACATCTACTCGCGCCTGCTCAAGGAGCGGATCATTTTCCTCGGGGACGCGATCGAGGATCACCTCGCCAATCTCGTCATCGCCCAGCTCCTGTTCCTCGATTCGGAGGACCCGGAGAAGGACATCAGCCTGTACATCAACTCGCCCGGCGGCGTTGTCAACTCAGGCCTGGCGATCTACGACACGATGCAGTACGTGCGCGCCCCGGTCAGCACGATCTGTATCGGAATGGCGGCATCGATGGCAGCGGTCCTCCTGGCCGCGGGGGCCAAGGGCAAGCGGTTTGCGCTGCCCAACAGCCGGATCATGATCCACCAGGGTTCTGGCGGCTTCCGCGGCAACGCGCCGGATGCGGTCATCCAGATGAAGGAATGGGAGTTCCTCGTCCAGCGCAACGTCGAGATCATGGCCCGCCACACCGGGCAGCCGGTTGAGAAGGTCGTCAAGGACACGGACCGGGACTATTTCATGTCTCCCGAGGACGCCAAGGACTATGGCATCATCGACGCGGTCTACTCGGTCCAGTGGGATTCGCTGACCGCGCAGCATCACGACGAGAAGGTCGCTCAAGAACCCGCCGAGGAGTCGGACGCCACCCCGGCGCCCGAGCCGAAGCGACCCAAGGGCGAATAGCGCAGGCAAAGGGAGCCAGACGGCCCGTGACCCCGACCAGTACCAGCAAGGG
>JANNQZ010000034.1:0-13403 GCA_031401015.1 Chloroflexota bacterium
TGCTGGTCAACGGATGCGCGCCGTGGGGCTCCCGGGCGCCCAGCGCCGCTCGATTCGTTGCCCGTGGGTCAACGGAGGGGCGCCGTGCGGCTCCTCACGCCCGCCTCGCGGCTCGTCTCATCGTGACACGCCCGACTGCCGTCGCCGGAGCGCCCTAACGGCATCCGCACGCGGCCGGCGCCGTCGGATCCACGCGGCGCGAGGTCGATGCTCGGTCAGACTCTCGAGCCGGCCGGTCCCTGGCCGCCTCGCTCCCAGCCCTGGGCGGGCCACGGCTCGCAGCGGAGCGGGCGATCCTCGCGATAGCCCAGCGCGTAGTCGGCCTGGATCAACGTGTGGAGCTGGCTGGTGCCTTCATAGATGACCGCGGCCTTGGAGTTGCGCAGATAGCGTTCCACTGGGAACTCGTTGGAGTAGCCGTTGGCGCCGTGGATCTGGATGGCATCAAGGGCGCTCTGGACAGAATGCTCCGTGGCGTGCCACTTCGCCAGGCTTGTCTCACGGGTGTTGCGCAAGCCCTGGTTCTTGAGCCAGCCGGCCCGCCAGACGAGCAGCCGGCCGATCTCGATGCCCGCGGCCATCTTCGCGATCATCTGCTTGACGAGCTGGTGCTCGCCGATCTCCTGGCCGAAGGTCTGGCGCTCGTGGGCGTACTTGACGCTCGCGTCCAGGCACGCCTGGGCCAGGCCCACGGCGCCGGAGGCCACAGTGAAGCGACCCTGGTCGATCGCGCTCATCGCAATGAGGAAGCCCTCGCCCTCCTCGCCAATCCGGTTCTCCACGGGGACCGGCACGTTGTCCAGGTTGATCAAACCGGTGTTGCCGGCACGAATACCAAGCTTGCCGTGCAGGGAGCCGGTAGTTAGCCCGGCCATGCCACGCTCGAGCATGAAGGCGGTGACACCCTTGTGCCGCTTTGCCCGATCGACCGAAGCGAAGACCAGGAAGTGGTCTGCAATGTCGGCCAGCGAGATCCAGATCTTCTGGCCGTTGAGCCGGTAGACCTCGCCGTCCCGCCGCGCCGTCGTCGCCAGATTGGCCGCGTCCGTCCCCACCCCGGGCTCGGTCAGCCCGAAGGTCGCCAGCTTCTCGCCGCGTGCCTGTGGCACGAGCCAGCGCTGGCGTTGCTCTTCGGTCCCCCACTGGAGGAGCGTCAGCGAGTTCAGGCCGACGTGGACGCTCTGGACCACCCGAAAGGCGGTGTCGGCGCGTTCCAGCTCCTCGCACAGGATGGCAAAGCTGAGGTAGTCCATCCCGCTGCCGCCGTAGGCTTCCGGGATCGGGGCGCCGAGAAACCCGAGCTCGCCCATCTTCGCGAAGAGCTCGCGATGGACCTCGCCCTGCTCGTCCCAGCGGCGGATGTGAGGCAGGATCTCCGCCTCGGCAAAGGCGCGCGCGCTCAGCTGGACCAGGCGGTTCTCGTCCGACAGGGTGAAGTCAACCACGGCGCGATGCTAGCAGGAGACCGCAGCGCCGACGGAGCGCCCCGTATACTCCATCGATCCCGTCTCCATGGAGCCCTGACCGACCATGACGACCGACGCCACGACCGATGACGCAACCGCGACCGCGACCGATCACGCGGCGACTGCGGCGAGCCTGACCCCCGTCCTGGGGCGCTACTTCCAGCGATCGTGGAGCCACGGCGTCGGACATCGGCTGTACGACACCGCCGGGAAGGCGTACCTCGACTTCGCCAACGGGATCGCAGTCACCGCGCTCGGTCATGCCCACCCCAGGGTGACCGCCGCGATCCATGCGCAGGTGGATCGGCTCATTGGCCCGGTCTCCGCCCTCGGATTCGCCGAGCCGATCTCGCGTCTGGCAGCCGAGCTGGACGCCACATTTCCCGACCCGCTCGATTCGGTCATGTTCCTGAATTCGGGCTCGGAAGCCATAGAAGCGGCGCTCAAGCTCGCCCGTCGCGTGACCGGACGGCCGGGGATCATCGCCTTTCGCCACGCCTTCCATGGGCGCACATTCGGGGCGGCGTCGGTGACCAGCTCGGCGCTCAACTACCGCGTCGGCTACGAGCCGCTCCTTCCCGGCGTGTACCTGACGGCGTTCCCTGCAGCGTATCGCGATCATGGAGGCGACGTCGCGGCTGCGACCGAGTCGGCGATGAACCGCTTGCGAGAGCTGACCAGCACGGAGATCCCGCCGTCAGCGGTCGCCGCGATCCTGATCGAGCCGGTCCAGGGCGAGGGTGGCTATACCCCGGCGCCGCCCGCATTCCTACGCGAGCTTCGGGACTTTTGCGACCGACACGGAATCCTGCTCATCGCCGACGAGGTCCAGACGGGCTTCGGACGAACCGGCACGATGTGGGCGTTCGAGGCGGCCGGGATCGTGCCGGACGTCGTGTGCATGGCCAAGGCCATCGCGAACGGCCTGCCACTGTCCGCGATCATCTCCAGCCGCGAACTCCAGGAGCGCTGGGGACGTGGGGCTCATGGTTCAACGTACGGCGGAAACCCGGTCGCATGTGCCGCCGGTCTTGCGGTACTCGAGACCATCCGAGAGGAGCGCCTGGTCGAGAATGCGCTCGCGCGCGGCGCGGAGTTGGTCGCCGGCCTCGGCAGGATTGCCGCCGAGGACGACCGGATCGGCGACATCCGCGGGCCGGGGCTCATGGTCGGCGTGGAATTCGTGCGCGACCGGGCCTCGCGGGAGCCCGACGCAACGCTGCCCGATCGGCTGATCGCGGCCTGCGCGGACGCAGGCTTGCTGCTGCTGACGTGTGGGCACAGCCACCAGGTCGTGCGCTGGATCCCGCCGATCAACGTGACCGCGGCCGAGATCTCCGAGGGCGTGGAAATCTTCGGCGAGGCCCTGGCGGCCTTACCGCGCGACTGAGGGCCTGGGCCTACCGATTCTGGGTCAGGAACTTCATCACGTCGTCGAGCCGGAAGCGCCGATCGCCCCGCTTGCAGACGCGATAAAACGGCAGCTCGCCGCGATCGCCCAGGCGCTTCACCGTGTTGACGTGCAGGTGAAGCATGTCGGCGACCTCGGTCGCCGTCAGCATCGGTCCCAGTTCGTGGATGACCATCGATGCCATATGGATGGTTGCCTCGTGCTCGCTGCAAACGGTGGGTCTGGGTCCACGCGGGGCTCCAGAGGGGACACCAGACCTCTGGGAGGCAGATCGTAGGGGTGCGGGGTGGGCCGCGCCAAGCCGTACTTTGGTCTACCCGTGAGTACCAGCGAGGACACATCGACCCGGCGGATGACAGGCGCTCGTTCCCTCGGCTTGCCATTCGCAAGTGGAGGTAGTGCATCAGTTTGAATCGTGGCTCCGCCGGGTTAGCGCAGGGCCAGCGAGATTGCCCCACCGACCAGGACAGCGACCAGCGCCCAGACAATGGGGCGCTTCGCGTTTTGTCGCCTAGCGACGAACCAAGCCGCGATGCCCAACACCCAAGGAATGAAGGCCGGATAGTTGAGATCCATACCTTAGAACCCTCCAGAGGCAATACCGGCGGCCGAGTCTAGTCCCTAGTCGAGGAGCGCTGCGATCTCCTCGCACGTCCTGACGTGATCCGCAAGCCCCGCTGCCATCGGCGGCGTCCAGGGATACGGATTGGCGAGGCTTCGGCGCGGGCGCCCCAGTTCATGTAGAAGAAGTGCAGGTTGACTGCCGCGGCATGGTTGCGGAGCTTCTTGGAGAACTCGTTGGTCAGGCGAGTGAAGCGCCGTATCCCCATCCGCATCGTGCGTTTCCGGCGCTCCACGTAGCATCAGGGCGTTCTCGACGGCAAGATTGGACGATGGTCCACCCAGCATTCGGCTATGGAACCCGGTTCGTCCACGGACCAGCGAGTGTCCTTGCCGTCGATAACGGCGTCGTTTGGCGCTTCGAGCCACAGACCGCCCCGTAAGGCATTCCTGTAGCAACCTCGGTGCCGCTGCGCTCATGCGGTACGGCCCACCGTCGTAGGGGTGTTTTCGCGCACGAATCGGACCACAGCGACTGCGTCAGACATGACGGCGCTATTTCTCCTGCCCCGACCTGCCTTATGCTCTTCTACCCGGAACTCGCCGCTCATGGCGGCCGCCTAGCTGCGGGACTCGGACTCAAGACGCGGGAAACAGCCAGACCTCACTCGGGCCGAGGACCTCGACCTTCGAACAGCCCGCCCTTACTATCGTGAGTGAGCGGCGACCGGACGCACGCGTGGCGCCTTGACAGACACCGTGTCAGACACGCTGCTGCGCCTGTCGTGCGTGACGAGACCCGGCGCGTGCGTTAATTGGCGCCCCCGGCAGGATTCGAACCTGCGACCTTCCGCTTAGAAGGCGGCTGCTCTGTCCACTGAGCTACGGGGACCAGGCGCGAGTCTAGCGCGACCCGCCGCGCTCTCGCCGCCGAGCGCGGATTCGAGCGTGCTACACTCCGCGACCCATCGAGCCGGGCATCATTCGGCCGAGGTTCCCGGGAGCCCGAACCGCCCCATGTCGGCACGTCGCACCAGCGCAACCGCGGCCGAGCAGCTCGCGCTGGAGTTGCCACTCGAGCTGCCGGCGATCGACCTGGCACCCGAATGGAAGGACCAGCCCCGCCTGTGGGGTCATCCGTTCCATCCCATGTGCTCGTACCTTGCCAGCTACCCGGCCGCCCTCACGCATGCGTTCATCGCCCGCTACTCGCGGCCGGGCGATGTGGTCCTGGACCCGTTCTCCGGCCGCGGCACAACACCAATGCAGGCCTGCGCCGAAGGGCGGATCGGTGTGGGCAACGACCTCAACCCGTTCGCGCACCTGCTGACCGCGGCCAAGGTTGCACCACCCACGCGGGCGCAGGCAATGACCCGCCTGACGCAACTTCGCCTGGCATGGAACGTGAGTTCCGCGGGATGGCTCGCATTGGGGGCGACCGTCGCCGCACACTCAACTGCGCCCGAAGCCGGCGTCCCGATCGCGGGTTCGACCGCGTCGCCCTCCGACGGCCGCGAATCAGTTCCGTTCGAGGTGGCCCTCGCGTTCCACCCGCGGACGCTCGCCCAACTCCTGTTCGTCAGGACAGCGCTCCAGCTCGATGACCGCACGGACCGGTTCCTGGCCGCAGCGATCACCGGCATCCTGCACGGCAAGAGCGCGAGCTACCTGTCTGAGCTGATGCCAAACACGTTCTCGATGGCACCGCGCTACGTGCGCGACTTCGCCGCCCGAACGAACTTCGCGTCGCCGGATCGAGACGTCTTCGACGGCCTGTCGAAGAAACTCGACCGGCTGTTCCGGCAGCCACCGCCGCGCACGGAGGGGCTCGCGCTCCTGGGAGATGCCCGCGACGTCAGCTTCAGGACGCGCGAGGCACTTCGGTCCGCGGGTCGCCCGGATCGCGCCCGCCTCGTCGTGACCTCGCCGCCATATCTCCGCGTCGTCAAGTACGGGTACTACAACTGGCTGCGAACCTGGTTCCTCGGTTTCGACGCCCGGGTCATCGACGCCACTCTCGACGACGCCCACCATCGCAAGCCCTATCTGGCGTTCCTGCGCGACACGCTTGCGGGGCTGCGATCCGTCCTGACCGATGACGGGGTCGTGGTCCTGGTCATCGGCGACGTCCTGACCGATCGAGGGCGATCGATCCGGGGTGGCGTCGGACTCGCGGAACGCGTATGGGAAGCGGCGGCCGAGCCAGAAGGCTACCGGCTGGCCGGAGTCGTCCTGGACGATGTTGCCGCCAGCCGCAAGATGACCAAGCTGTGGGGCCCGGAGGCGGGTCAGGCGACCAAGCTTGATCGGATCCTCGTCCTGGGCGCCACCGAATCGGGTCGCCGGCGCGCCCTTGCGGGGGCGGCAACGGACATCGACTGGTCGTGGCCACCGAGGGCTCTGCGCTCGCTCTAGAATGCCGCCATGCAGCAGATGTACCACCCGTCGGACCTGGCCTCGATGGATCCGCTGGTCCTGATGAAGAACCTCGATCACGTCCGCATGACCAGCCGGCGTCTGTCGTACATCCTTCAGGGGCAGGTCCACCTGTATACGCCCGAGGCGAACCAGCTCCGCGAGCAGATCGACCGATACGTCGAGGCCGAGCGTCAGATCGAGGGCGAAATGTCGCGGCGCCACATCCGCGCCTGAATGGAACGATCCGCGCCCTGAATCGAACGACCCCCGCCGACGATGACGGGGGTCGCGGCTGTCGATACCGACAGGAAGAGGACGAGGCTAGTCAGGCCCCCACGTTGGCGAGAGCCAGCCCGATCGGCACGTCGAACGTTCGCTCGTCGGGGGCCGCTGAGGACGGAGGCGCGGCGGCGGGAGTCGGTTCCGGCGAATCGATCGCATCCGTGATCGTGACCGTCACGGGTCGCCGTCTGGCCGCCTCTTCGGCAACCACCCGGGAAGCCAGTCCGGCCAGCGCCGGCATGTCGAACAGGCTGAACCCGAGGCCCAGTCCACCCAGGTCATCCGCGCTGAGACCCCGGAACAGGCCACGACCCGCGACGGCGCACATCTCGTCGTACAGCTCAGGCCAGCCGACCCGGCGGCGGTGATAGCAGAACCGGACGAACTCAAGCGCATCGGGGTGGGCGGCGCGCTCCGGGAATGGGGCACGTGGCGTAGCTGTGCGTGGACCCATCATCGATGGCGCGCCCTCCTCGTCTTGCGGGCGCGTTCGGATGTCCCGATCGTCGGCCCAATGGCGGCATGAACCCAACCCGGCGGTCGGGCGGATGCGTGCCCTGCGACCGGTTCTGGTCTCCTGGTCCCCGGCCGATCCCCTCCCTTGGGACTCGGTCAGCCGGTAGGCGTCCATCGTAGGCCGATTGCGCCCGACCCGGAAGGTGGCTTGTCCACGACTTCGTCCACCAAGTTATCCACAGGCTCGGAGGTTGCGGGCCTCGCGCTCAGGAGCCCCGTCGCGACAAGCCCAAGCCTGGTCTGGGACCGAGAATCCAGCGATGTCCGGCATCCAGTTCCAGGCCCTCGAACGGGTCATCGGCGAGCAGCAGGCTGCCGTCCAGATCGATCCACTCGGCCAGTGACGCGACGACAGCCGACCCGGCGATGGCGACCGATGTCTCCTCCATGCAGCCAAGGAAGGAGCGGAAACCAAGCTCCCGGGCGCGATCGAGCATCAGCCGAGCCGCCCCGATCCCGCCGCACTTGGCCAGCTTGACGTTGATTCCGTCAACCACGCCGACCAAGCCTTCGAGATCCTCGTAGAAGACGCAGCTCTCGTCGGCCACGATCGGCAGCGACGATCGCTCCTGGAGCCAGCGCAACTGGTCCAGCCGGCGGGCCGGGAACGGCTGCTCGATCAGTTCGACACCGAGCCGCTCGAGGTCGGGCAGGATCGCGAGCGCATCGGCCGGCGTCCAACCGGTGTTCGCATCCACCCGGATCGGACCCGTGAAGACCTCCCGGACGGCTTCGAGCGTGGCGAGGTCGCCTGGACCACCGAGCTTGATCTTGAGCGCGGGAAAGTCGCGCGCGCGACCGGCGCGCTCTGCAACCACAGCGGGCGTGTCCATCCCGATCGTGAAGTCCGTCGGCGGCAGGTCTGCCGAGAGGCCGAGTAGCACGTGAACCGGCACGCCGAGCACCTTGCCGGCGAAGTCATGCAGGGCGATGTCCAGGGCACATTTGGCCGCGCCGTGGCCCCGGATGGCGCGGTCAATCGCGCTCGCCATGGCGTCGACCCCGTCCCGGGTTGGATCCAATGTGCCAACGGCCTCGATCAGGAGCGGGAAGACCGCCGCCATCGTCTCGGGGGTCTCGCCA
Source organism: Chloroflexota bacterium (assembly GCA_031401015.1). Classification (GTDB taxonomy): domain Bacteria; phylum Chloroflexota; class Limnocylindria; order Limnocylindrales; family CSP1-4; genus SPCO01. Next base: position 7,738 of record JANNQZ010000034.1, read on the forward strand.
TAGAACCGATCGGGATAGCCCTCCCCAAGCCCAACCAGGCCTGGGAACCGTTCGTCGCGAACCTCAACGACGACCGTGGTCATCTGGCGACCATCGCCATGACTGGAGCGAGCGATCCGGAGTGGGTCGCGCAGCGCCAGGTTGAGGGTTTCGTGCGTCAGCTGCAGGCTCATGACCCGCGGACCCACGGCAGCGCATCGACCCGATCGCGCACGGCTGACCACAGGCGACCCGCACCGAAGCGGACGGGATCGTCCGCCGGTAACCCGGTTTCCTCGGCAATCTCGGCGATGATCCGGCGCGCATCGGCGTCGTCCGGATAGAGCGACGTGTTCAGGGCCACGGCCACCACCTGCGATGGCGCCACCAGCCCGGCGACACGCTCGTGTAGCTCGATGAAGGGCAGCAACGAGGCGATCGGGAATGAGGCCTCAGGCAGGTGGTCAAAGTCGTGGCCAGCGAGGCCCGGCTTGTGGACCATGACCATCGCGTGGGGCGTCGCTCCATGGATCAATCCGAGTGTGACCGACGAATAGGCGGGATGGTCGAGCGAGCCCTGGCCCTCCACGATCACATAGTCGCCATGCGCCTCGCCCTGTTCGACCAGCCATTCGACCGTCCCCTGCGCAAAATCGCTGATCAGGCGGTCCACTGCGACACCCCAGCCCTCGATCATCATCCCCGTCTGGCCCGTCGCGACGAAGCTGGCCGAGTCACCTGCCGCCAGAGCCGCACGCCGGAGTTCCAGCGATACGGACATCTTGCCCACGGCGCAGTCCGTGCCGACGGTCAGGATGACCCGCTTGCCCGGGAGGTGGCGGCGCCCGACGGCCGTCTCCATCCGATCGGGCGGTCGGCGAAAATCGATGATGGCCGTTCCTCGTGCCGCGGCCGCCGCCGCGTATTCGGGATCGTCGCCGACGAAGGTGTGCAGACCCGAATGAACGTCCAGGCCGGCGGAGATCGCCTCGAGGATGATCGATCGCCAGGCTTCGGGCATGCGGCCGCCGGTCGGCGCGATCCCGATCAGCAGGACGTCGGGCTTGCTGGGAAATGTCATCGCATCGGCCAGGGAGGCGACGATCGGGATGTCATGGCCCGGCATGAAGTCCGCAACGTTCTGGCCTGCCCGGGTCGAGTCAAGGATCGCCACGACCTCGCTGAGTCCGTAGCGGATGACGCCGTAGGCGGTCTTGGCGCTGTGGGCCCCGAACTGCCCTTCGGTCAGGATCACGAGTCGACGACGGTCTGGGGTTGGCATCAGCGAAGTTTACGGAAACGGCGCCGTCTTGGAGGCGCTTGCGCGTAGTGTCACGATGATGCCGTCTGCCCTGCCGCCATCCCGGAGCAGCGACCGGGCTCGAGTCGGCTGACCTGGTGGCAGGCGGGCGGCGCTCCCACCACCCACGGCCCGGTTTCCAGCGAAGGACGGCCGTGTACAGTGCCTACGTGAGTTTCGACGTAGCGGCCGAGGCCTACGACCGCTTCATGGGCAGGTACTCGCTGCTGCTTTCCCCGGGGCTGGCCGATTTCGCCGAGGTGCGGGGCCGCCAGCGGGCGCTCGATGTCGGCTGCGGCCCCGGCGCATTGACGGCCGAGTTGGTCGCCCGGCTGGGGCCCGGAGCGGTGGCCGCGGTCGACCCCTCCGAGTCATTCGTTGCCGCCGCCCGGGCACGGAACCCCGGTGTCACCGTGCTTCAGGCGTCGGCCGAGCACTTGCCCTTCCCGGACCGAACCTTTGACGCGACGCTTGCCCAGCTCGTCGTTCACTTCATGTCGGATCCGGTGGCAGGCCTGGCGGAGATGGCTCGTGTCACCCGGAGCGAGGGTGTCGTCGCCGCGTGCGTCTGGGATCACGGCGGCGGTCAGGGCCCGCTCGGCCTGTTCTGGCAGGCAGCGCATCAGCTCGATCCCGAGGTGGACGATGAATCGGACCTTGCCGGAGTTCGCGAGGGCCAGCTGACGGAGTTGTTCGAGGCCGCCGGGCTGCGTGACGTCGAGGCGACCGTTCTGTCAGTCAGCCTGCAACACCCGACCTTCGAAGAGTGGTGGGAGCCGTTCACCCGGGGCGTCGGCCCGGCTGGCGCCTACGTGGCCACCCTTGACGCAGAACGACAGGCCGACCTGCGTGTGTCCTGCCGATCCCTGTTGCCGATCGCACCGTTCGTGCTGACGGCTCAGGCCTGGGCGGCTCGGGGACTTGCGTAGAATCCGGCCTCGCTACTCAGCCGCTGGCGGGTTGCCGCGGGCGGGGCATCCACCTCCGCGACAGTAGAGCCGGAATTCGGGTTGGTACCGCATACCGGATTCGAACCGGTGATCTCCGCCTTGAGAGGGCGGTGTCCTGGGCCTCTAGACGAATGCGGCCCCGTCAAGCCGGGTGAACCGTCGCCCGGGCCGGTCGGCATGATACCAGCGCTCCGGTACGACCACCACGCGAGCACGCTCCAGATCGACATGCCATCGTCGTTAGCCGGACGCCCAAGGAACGCTGCGTGGGCCAACGAACCGGCGAACCGCCGAGTTGGAGCCATTCGCCGGTCGGTTGGCACGCTGGGCGGACCACCCAACCGGGGACGCGGGTGGCGATGGCCGGTATCCCCGCGCCGCCGGACGGATGGCACGCCGGGCGTTCCTCGTAGTCCGGGGCCTGGCCAGCCCAGACACTTGGCGACTCCGGCGCCGGCTGGCGACACCGGGATGCGCCGCCCAGGGAACACACCACCAACGCACCGCTGGGCGAGGCCGGCGGCGTGCCTAGAGGCGGTTCATGTCCAGGAAGCCACGGACGGCGTCGGCGACCTGCTGGTAGCTCTCTTCACCGAGCACGAGGCCGTAGTGTGAGTGCGCCGCAAACGGTTCAAATGTGGCGCCCAGCCAGTCCGCGAGACGCTCTGCGTCGACCAGCGGCACGGTCCGATCCAGTCCGCCACCGATGACCAGCACCGGCACATCCTCCAGGTTCCGCCGATCGACAGGAACCCCCGAGAGCATCTGGCGTCGCGCGGCGCCAGCCTCGTGGGGCTTCTGGCCAAGCATGTGCTGAATCCGCAGGATGTCCGCCAGGGTCAGGTCCCGGTCGTCGCGCAACAACCTCTCCGGCAAGGTTTCCCACCCGATCAGCGCCCGACCGTAGACCTCCGGGATCTCGCGTAGCTCGTGCGGCCGAACCGCCGGACGCAGGTCGCGCGGCAGCTCTGCGCTCAGTAGCACGAGCCCGGCGACCGGGATCCGCTCGACGGCCTTGAGCGCCAGGAGCCCGCCCATCCCGTGTCCGACCAGCACCACTCCGCCCGGGAAACGCTCCAGCGAGCCGACGACATCTTCGACATAGGTGTCAAATGAGAGGGTCGCGGGGTCGGCCGTCTGCGACCAGTAATGGTTGCGCAGGTTGACCGCGTGGCTCTCCCAGCCGCGAGCCGCGAAGTAGTTGAGATAGCGCTCCCAGGCCCACGAGCCCGCAAGTTCGCCGTGGACGAACAGGAGCGGCTTCCGGCGCGACCGTCGCTCCGGCAGCCACGATTCGATGTAGATCCCGCGCTCGTCGAGTTCGATCTCGTCCTTGCGGATGGGACGGCCGTTGTTCGACTGGGCCTGGGCGCGCTCAAGAATCTGGTCCGGAGTGTCCGACATGCCGCTCACTGCTCGTGGGGGTTGATGACCAAGCCGGTCAGGGCCTTGGGATAGAAGTACGTCGACTTCTGGGGCATCACGTCGCCGTCGCGAGCGACCGCCGCAATCGCGGCCACCGGCGTCGGCTCGAGAAGAAAGGCCGCGTCGGCCCCGTCGTTGACATGATCGTCCAGCGCGATGGCATCGACTGCGGACTTCGAGTAGGTCACTGCACCACCGGCGACCGCGTCCGCCGTGATCCCGACGAACCGCTCCAGGGCCACCCCGAGCAACGTCACGTCCAGCTGCCGGACCGCAGACCCGCCGGGCGGCAGGAATGGCTCGAAGGCGGCTCGCCGCGCGGTCAGGAGCATGCCGCCCGAGCGCGTCCAGAGGCCGAACCGGCCGGCCCCGCCAGGCGACAGGGCGATCGATTCGAACACCTGGCGAAGCTCGGCCGACCCGACGCCTCGGCGCACCTCAAACAGCTCGTCGAGCCGGGTTTGCAGGACCGCAATGCCGCCCTCCCCCAGGCCGCGCAGGATGCGGTGGGTAGGCAGGACGGTCATTGGCTGGTGGCTCGCCTCCAGCAGCAGGGTCAGGATGTAGTCGAACGGCGGATCCTCCTCGCACGATCGTGACATCCGCCGTTCATCGCGATAGCGCAGCGCCGTCTCGTAGCGATGATGACCATCGGCAATCGTGACCGGATGATGGCCGGCCGCGGTGAGCAGCGGCGCGACCTCAGCAATGTGGTCCCCGTCGGCAGGAACGCCCCAGAGTCGATGACGAACACCGTCCTCGTCGTTGAGGTCCACGTCCGCGTGTTTGGCCATGACCGCGTCCAGCACCGGCCGGCCGGCTTCTAGGAGATCGTCGTAGAGGGCCACGACGGGGCTCGTGTTGACCCCGGTGGCGCGCAGCAACCGGTAACGGTCCTCGCGGGGCCCGGCAAGCGTCCGTTCGTGGGGCAGCACGCCCGACCCAGGTCCAAAGGCCTCAAGCCGGAGACGGGCAAGAAAGCCTCGCTGAACCCGCGAGACCTCCGAACCGGGAATCTGATATGACTGCTCGTACACGTAGATGGACGGGTGCGGGTCCTTGTGCAGGGTCCCGTCCGAGCGCCAGGCGGCCAGGGTTCGGGCGGCGCGACGATAGCGATCGTCTTCCGCGTCACCCTGCTCGATACCGGGCAGATCCAGGCGGACGACATTCGCCGGATGACGGGCGAGCAGGCGCTGTCGCTGCGCTTCGTCGATGACGTCGTAGGGCGGCGCCACGACAAGGGCCGGGTCGGCGATGGTCGCCGGATTGAAACGGAGCGCGCGAAAGGGGCGAATCTCGGGCACGGAACCCTCAGGTGGCGGCACGCTGGCCGAGGGGCTCGGGGACCTCCGCATCGTACGATAGCCGCCGCACCAACGTCCGCGATCGTGCAACTTCCGGGGGAGCCGAGACGTCCATGCTGGGATCCAACGCGTCCAGACCACCAGCTGGAGCTTCTGTGCCCCTTCGTTCCGCCTTGTCGAGCAGCACCTCAGGCCCGCGCGGCCGCGGGCGACTGCTGCGCGCACTCATGGTCCTGGGCGTCGTGCTTGGCGCGGCCGGCCCGGCAACCTCCCCGGCGATCGCCGCCGACGGCCTGACCATGGAGGCGCGGATCCTGCTCAACGGCAACGCCCGGATCGGGTCGTGGATGGCCATCGAAGTCCACCTCGTCAACGCTGGGCCCGCCATCAGCGGCGAACTCCGCCTAGCCGGCGGCAGCCAGGGCCAGACCCGATTTGGGAGGGTCGTCGACCTGCCGACCCAGTCGGACAAGACCTATCTGATGTACGCCCAGCCGCCGGCCTTCGGAAGTGAACTGGAGATCGTCCTCGCCGCGGATGAGCAGAAGGTAGCCTCGACGAAGGCGAAGTTCTCCATTCACGATGTCAACCAGTTGGTGGTGGCCGTGGTCGCCGAGCGCCCTGAAGGGATCGTGGGCAATCTGCGCCTGCTGCCCAACCAGAACCAGGTCGCCCCACTCGTAATGACCATTGCGCCCGAGGACC
>JANNQZ010000035.1:0-2143 GCA_031401015.1 Chloroflexota bacterium
GGCGAACGGGCGGGTTTCGCGAGACTGGGGGATGCCGATCCGGCGCGCGGCGATCGAGGCGCGGCTCAACGGCGGCTCGCTTCCGCGCGAGGTCGGCGGACAGGGCTGGTCCGTGGTGGAGCAGGTGCTGGTCCATGAGCAGCTCGGCCAATCGACCGGCGGCCTCTGGTCGTACATTCCGGGTGCCTACAACGTCCTGATGCACGCCGATGCCGACCAGCGCCGGCGATACCTGGACCCGTCACTGCGCGGCGAGCGATCGGGCAGCTATGCGATCACCGAGGACGGTGCGGGCTCCGACGCCCGAGCGCTGCAGGCCACCGCGGTCCGTGACACGGCCACCGGGGAGTACCTGCTCAACGGGGAGAAGTGGTTTGTCACGGGTCCGGACGACACGGACTTCATGATCTTCCACTGCCTGGTCACCGATGGCGACGCCAGGCTTCCAACGCTCTTCCTCGTCGACTACGACGCACCCGGCCTGGTCATGCAACACGACCCCGATTACACCCACACGTTTGCCGACCGGCACCCGCAGTTCATGCTCACCGACGTCCGGGTCCCGCCGTCCGCGGTGCTCGGCGGCTTGGGGCGCGCAAACGAGCTGACCAACGAGTGGTTTGTCGAGGAGCGCATCCATATCGGGGCGCGCTGCACCGGAGCGATGGAGCGACTGCTCACCCTGGCGGTGGAGTGGGCCACCGAGCGCGTCCAGTTTGGCGAGCGGATCTTCGACTTCCAGGGAGTCAGCTTCCCGCTGGCCGATTCCGCCGCCGACGCCTCGGCCGCGCGACTGCTCACCCGTGAATGCGCCTGGCTCGCGGACAACGGTGCCGATCCCAAGCTCGTCCACGCCAAGGCCTCGCTGGCCAAGCTGTTCGCGTCGGAGGCGGCCTGGCGCTGCGCGGACCGTGTTGTCCAGGTCTTTGGCGGGCGCGGCTACATGCGCGAATTCGCACCGGAGCGCTTCCTGCGTGAGCTGCGGGTGGATCGACTCTGGGAGGGGACCTCGGAGATCCAGCGACTGATCATCGCCCGGGCCCTGGAGAGGCGCGGCGTCGGCCGGGTCGTCGGGTGATCGCGGGCGGCGATTCGGCCGTGCGGCGACAGACGGGGGTGATCGACCTGCGGCCGCTCTTCGCGCCGCGCAGCATCGCCGTGATCGGCGCGTCGCCACGCTCGTGGATCGCCGAGACCGTGCGCGACAACCTGCGCGTGATGAACAGCGCCACGCGTTGCCACTTCGTCAACCCTAATTACGGGGAATTGCATGGCCAGCCATGCTATCCCTCGCTCGACGCACTCCCGGAACGACCGGACGTCGCGATCGTCGCGCTCAACCCGCTGCGGGCCGCCACGGTCACCCAGGCTGCCGCCGCCGCCGGCATCCCCGCGGTGATCATCCCGGGTGGTGGCGTCGTCGAAGGTGGCGAGGCGGCCGCCGCGATGCAGATCGAGGTTGGCCAGATCGCCCGTGAGCACGGCCTGGCGCTGGTCGGGCCGAATTGCATGGGCGTGATCGACCTGACGGCCAATGCGGCCACCTACATCGGGGATGTCTCGCCCTGGCTCCCGCGCGGTGGTGTGGCCGGCATCGCCCAGTCCGGCTCGGTGACAGACGCCTTCGTCCAGTCCGGCTCGCGGGTCGGGTTCTCGCGGATCATCAGCTGTGGGTCGGAGGTCGTCCTCGACGTCTGCGACTACCTGGCCTTCTGCCTGGACGACCCCGAGACGACCTCGGTGATCCTGTTCGTCGAGGGGTTCAAGCGGCCCGAACGATTCCTCGCACTCGCGGATTGGGCGCTGGAGCTGGGCAAGCCGATCATGGCCGTCAAGGTCGGTCGGAGCCAGCAGGCCCAGGTCGCCGCCATCGCCCATTCCGGGTCGCTCGCTGGCGAGGCCCGCGTCACCGACGCCGCCCTCGACGCCGCCGGCGTCATTCGTTGTGTCGATCTCGATGAGCTGCTGGAGACCGCCGAGCTGGTCGAGGGCGTCCGCCGGACCGGTCGGCGGGTAGGGCGTGGGAGGACAGGCGTCGTCACGGTGTCGACCGGTGAGGGCTCGCTGATCGCCGACCTCGCGCCGCTGACCGGCGTGGACCTGCCACCGATCCCGCCGACCGCGCGTGAGCAGATCATGGCCG
>JANNQZ010000036.1:0-4016 GCA_031401015.1 Chloroflexota bacterium
ACCCGCCACCAAGCACGTGACCGGGAGCAACCAGGTGCTGATCCATGTGCATCGTGATGAGCGGACCAATCGAATCGTGGCCATCGGGGTGGAGGACAACCTGGTCAAGGGCGCGGCGGGACAGGCGATCCAGGCCTTCAACCTCGTCCACGGGCTGCCGGAGATCGCAGGTCTGGAGCAGCTCCCGCTGGCGCCATGAGCACCACCTTGCCGCCTCCCGTCCCGATGGCCAGGACGGACCTTCCAGCTGTCGAGCGACGCGCAGCCCTGCCTTCCGGCTTCCGGGCCGGCGGGCTGGCCGCCGGGATCAAGGCCTCCGGGCGCCCCGACCTCGTGGTCATCACGGTGATCGGCGAGCCGGCCGCTGCCGCCGCGGTCTTCACGCCCAATGCGTTCGCGGCGGCCCCCGTCCGGCTGTCTCGAGCCCACCTGGCGGCTTCATCGGGCGATCCGCGCGGCGGGTTCGGCTGGGCCGAGGCGATCATTTCGACGAGTGGCTGCGCCAATGCTGCCACGGGCCCGGACGGCGACGCCGACCAGCTCGAAATCGCCCGGCTACTGGCCGGGGCGACCGGCGCGGCGATCGAGCGCACCCTGCACCTGTCCACCGGGATCATTGGGACGCGCCTGCCCCTGGATCGAGTGGCCGGCGGGTTGTCGACGCTGGTGCCGTCCTTGTCGGCCGATGACGAGGGGTTGCGCGCGGCGTCCGTCGCCCTGTGCACCACCGATTCGGTGGCCAAGACCGCGACGACCACCGTAGACCTGCCCGGTGCTGGCGGCGGGTCCGTGGCCATCATGGTCAGCGGGATCGCCAAGGGTGTCGGGATGATTCATCCGCAGATGGCCACGATGCTGTCCGTGATCCTGACCGACGCCGCGGTCGCGCCCGAGACGCTGTGGGGCCTGCTTCGACCGGCCGCCGCGCGGACCTGGAACCAGACCTCGGTTGACGGAGACACCAGCACCAACGACACCGTCTTCATCCTGGCTTCGGGGGCTTGCGGTGCGCCCGTCGCCGAACCGGGCACGCCGGCGGCTGCCGCCCTCGGCGCCGCGATCGAAGCCGTCGCCCGTGACCTTGCTCGCCAGCAGGCCGCCGACGGCGAAGGCGCTACGACGCTCATCACGGCGTCGGTGACCGGCGCCCGAGACGACGCGGAGGCACGGGCCGTCGCCCGATCCGTGGTCTCGTCCAGCCTGGTGAAGGCGGCCGCGCACGGCCGGGACCCGAACTGGGGTCGCATCGCCGGTGCGGCGGGCAATGCTCGCCTGGCAATCGCGTCGGTGCTGGAGGCGGCCGGGATTGCGCCGGGTGAAGCCGCCAGCCGGGCCGGTACCCAGGCGACCGTCGATCCGTCGACCCTGCGGATCTCGATCGCCGGCCACGTCGTGTTCGATGGCTTGCGCGGCGGCCCGGTCACGTTCGACCGCGCGGCGGCCCGTGCCGCGATGAGCGGCCGCGAGGTCGTCCTGGCGCTGGACCTCGGGCTCGGCAGCGGGACCGGTGAGGCTTTCGGCTGCGACTTGACGGAGACCTATGTGATCGAAAACTCGGAATACACGACATGAGCGAGATTCTCGTTGTCAAGCTCGGCGGCACGACGATTGCCGACCAGCGACAGGTCCTCGGCGAGGTGGCCGCCGTTGCCCGGCGACGCCCGGTCGTGCTGGTCCACGGTGGCGGCAAGCGGATCACCGAATGGCTCGAGCGGCTGGGCGTCCCGAGTCGCTTCGAGGGCGGCCTGCGCGTCACCGATGCCCAGTCGCTGGAGGTTGCCGCGGCCGTCCTGCGCGGCGTGGTCAACAGTGAGCTGGTTTCGGGCCTGCGCGATCTCGGCGTGGATGCCGTTGGCCTGTCCGGCGTGGATGGCGGCCTGCTGATCGCCGAGCGGATCCCGCACCTGGGCCTGGTTGCCAGCGTCGTCGGGCTCCGGCGAGACCTGCTCGATGCGATCATGGTCGGCGGCCAGGTGCCGGTGGTCGCACCGCTCGCCCGCGATGCGGACGGGATCGTATGCAATGTCAATGCAGACGACGCCGCAGCCGGCATCGCCGCCGGGCTCGGGGCACGCCAGCTCGTCCTGCTGACCGACGTCGACGGCGTTCGTGACGCCAGCGGACAACGATTGGACGCCATGACCGTCGCCGAGGCCGAAGCACTCATCGCGTCGGGGGTCATCGCCGGGGGGATGGTCCCCAAGATCCGTGCGGCCCTGGGAGCCTTGGGCTGGGGCGGTGCGGAGGCGATCATCGCCGACTCGTCCGCCCCCAACGCCCTCGAACGCGCCCTTTCGGATACGACCTTTGGCACCCGGATCAGCGCGACCCGGGAAGCCCGCGCGGGCGTCGCATGATCGGTGAACCCCGGGTCGTGAGCGCCGGGCATGAGCTGAAGCGACTCCGCCAATCGGCCATCCGCAGGCTCGTCCTCGAACGCTCCGTCGGCAGCCAGCGCGAACTCGTCGATGCTCTGACGGAGCAGGGCTTCGAGGTCACCCAGGCGACTGTCTCGCGCGACATCACGGAACTCGGGTTGCACAAGGCGGCCGGCCTGAACGGCCATGTGTACATCGTGCCCGCGGATCCACCTGCCCTCCCGACGCCGGCATCCGACGACCGCCTGCGCCGGATCCTTGCCGATATCCCGGTGCGGATCGGGCGCAGTGGCCTGAGCCTGGTCCTGACCGGGACGCCCGGCACGGCCAGCGTGATTGCGCAGGCGATCGACGAATCGACCCTGCGCGAGCAGGAAGGCACGCTGGCGGGCGACAATACCCTCCTGGTCCTGTTTGCCGATGAGCCCCGCCTCGAGCGCTGGCTCGAGCGCTTCGATGCTCTCGTGGAGGTCAACAACACATGAAGAAGGTGGTCCTCGCCTATTCGGGCGGTCTCGATACGTCGGTCGCGGTTGCCTGGCTCCGGGAGCAATACTCGGCGGAGGTCGTGACCCTCACGGTCGATCTCGGTGGCGGGTCGCTTCGCCCGGGCGTGGAGGCGCGCGCCATCTCGGCCGGGGCGTCGCGGGCCTACGTGGTGGACGCCCGCGAGCGGTTTGTGACCGACTTCGTCTGGCCACATCTCCAGGCCAACGCGCTCTACCAGGGGGCCTATCCCCTGGCGACTGCCCTCGCCCGGCCATTGATCGCGCAGCTGCTGGTCGAAGTCGCCAAGCGTGAGGGCGCTGACGCGGTTGCGCATGGCTGTACCGGAAAGGGCAACGACCAGGTCCGCTTCGATGTGGCGACGCACGCGCTGGATCCCGGGCTGGAGGTCATCGCGCCGATGCGGGTCGGGATGGGCCTCACCCGCGACCAGGAGATCGACTACGCGCACGAGCGCGGGATCGAGATCCCGATCACCAAGGCGTCCCCTTACTCGATCGATGTCAACCTGTGGGGCCGCTCGTGCGAGACCGGAATCCTCGAGGATCCGTGGGTCACGCCGCCCGCCGACGCCTACGAATGGTCGGTCGCGCCGTCGGATGCCCCGGCTCCCGTCGAGGTTTCGATTGACTTCGAGGGCGGGGTCCCGGTCGCGCTGGACGGGGATCGACTGGACCCGGTCACGCTCGTCGAGCGGCTGCACATTCTCGGCGGCGCCCACGGCGTTGGCCGGATCGACCACGTCGAAGACCGCCTCGTCGGGATCAAGAGCCGTGAGATCTACGAGACCCCGGCGGCGACCATCCTGCACGTGGCGCACCGCGCCCTGGAGGGGCTCACCCTGTCGCGTGACACGCTGCGCTTCAATCGTTTCGTGGCGGACGAGCTGGCACGCCTGATCTACGACGGGCTTTGGTTCAGCGCCCTGTCGCGCGATCTGCGGGCGTACGTGGCGTCGTCGCAGCGGGTCGTGTCGGGCGAGGTCCGGATGCGTCTCGACCACGGACAGGCGATCATCGCCGGCCGGCGCTCACCGATGTCGCTGTACGACAAGAGCCTGGCCACCTACAACGAGGGCGATGCCTTCGACCACGCCTCGGCGGTCGGGTTCATCGAGATCTTCGGGTTGCC
>JANNQZ010000037.1:0-13065 GCA_031401015.1 Chloroflexota bacterium
GAGCAGATCGAACACCACCAGCCCCCGCCCAGCCGAGGTCAGCGCCCTCAGGTCGTCGTCGCTGGGCGTCGCCACGTAACTGCCGATCGCCCCCGCCAGCGCCCGCGGGCGGCGCACAACGAGCCAGGCGCTGCCGTCGTCGTAGACGGCCAGACACTCATCCACCGACGTCGGTGGCGGCGAGTGCCATTCGAAGGTCGCGAGCCGGTTCATGTGACTCCTGCCTTGAAGTTCCGCTCTGCAGGTAGGCGCAGCTTGCCGTTGAAGTTCGTCACGATTGGCTCGAACTGGTCGGACCGGAGCGTATTCTTGGTGCTGGAACCCATCAACCCTTCATAGCTGTACGTGACGTCCTGTGCCGGGGCGCTGCCGGTGCCGCTGGCACCCATCGGGTCGCGGCCTGGGTTGCCGGCCGTCGCGGCCTTGTTGGCGTCGAGGGTCGCCTTCATGGCGGTGACCATGGCGGTCATGTTCGGGTCAGGCGTTCCGAGGGCTGCCACGCCGGCCGGAGGCGTGACCATGATGCGGTTCACCTCGTTGTCGATCGTCGTCGTGAGCTGGGTCACACTCGCCGTCAGGGTGGGCTTGATGGTTGCATCGATCAGGTCCCCACCCACCTGGGCTGCCGCATTCTGCGACGCAACTTGCACCATGTTGTAGGCGCGCTTGTACAGGGCGCCCATGGTGGCGGCCTTCTTGCGACGGACCCCCGGTGCCAACGGCATCGCAGCAAAGGCGGCCGCCGCGGCGTCGGCGCTCTTGAGCGTCCCGACCATTGCCTTCGTGAAGGCCGCCGGTGTCACGCCGGTTTCGAGGAGTGAGCCGGCGCTGTCCCAGGTCGCAGGCAGGCCGGTGAGCTCGGCAACAAGACTCTGCGGCGGCGCGATCGCCGGCAATCCAGGTGCAGCCGCGGCCGCCGGCGCGCCCGCTCCGGGCGCGTTCACCGCGCTCGTGGCGATCGCCGCGCTCGGTGCCGCCTGGGCCCCGCCCGCCGCCGTCGTCGCGGCGACGGACCCCGCAACATCGACCGTGACATTGCCGACTCCTTCGACCGCGACCGCGGCCGTCTCTGCGCCGGTCAGCGCCTTCATGTACGCATCGGTGATCGTCGTGCTTAGCGCTGAAGCTGAGAAGCCCGCTTCGACAGCGCCGCCGCCGACCGAGGTGCCGCTGAAGTTCCGGGTCGTCTCGAACGCGACGGCTCCCGGCACGCTTGGCGCGAGCCCCGTTTCGGCCCTGGCCGCAAGCATGCTTGCCAGCGCCGTGGTAACAGCCGGGTCGACCACGCCAGCCTTGGTTGCCGCCACCAACGCCTTCTTCACCTTCGCCTTCTGCGCCCGGATCGCGGTAGTGATCGGGGCGATCGAAGCGGTCAGGGCACTGACGAGTGGCTGCTTGAGCGAATTGAGGACCATCCGGTGGACCGACGCCCGATCGAGCGCTGGGCCGGCGCTGGGCGCCCCCCCTGGCGCCGCCTGATGGATCAGCGCGTTCAACTGGGAATTGCTCTGGCTGTATTCATCCGGGATGCCCAGCAGATGGCCATACTCGTGCGCGGCGATGACCTTGTCGTCGCCGCTATAGGTGCCTTTGTTGACGTAGTAGTTCCCAGCATCGATCGGCTGGCCTGGTGTGCCGGCCACGGTGGAGCTGGGGTGGACGATGATCTGCGAGTCCGCGGACTCGGCGATGGTAAAGACGGGGACCGACGCAAATGTCACGGGCAGCTTCTTCGGCGGGGGGATCGGTGCCGGTGCAGGGCCGACGCCGGCCGCGGGCACCCCGGCATCGGCTGGCGCGGCGGCTGGGGGAGCGGCGGCGGGTGCGCCGGCGGCGGCGCCTGGTGCGGCGGCTGGCGCGGCGCCGGTTGGACCGCCAGCGGCGGCGACTTCCGGCTCCTCGGTGAGCGTGAGGCGTCCATTCCAGATCGCGACGGCTTTCGCGGCCATGTCCGTCGCCCAGGCGCGACGGTTGTCAGGGTCCGTCACCGGGATCTCCGTCGGCGCGCCAAGCAGCGTGCCCAGCGCAGGCGTTCCGGCTGGCGACCCTGCCGCCGTCGGGTCAACAGTGTTTCGTGACTGGCTCAGGAACCTGATCCTCACCGTGACCGTGACGCCGGCATCGCCATTGCGCGTCATGTCGTACTTGACCACGTTCGCCGCGCCCGAAGCGTCCGTCCCACCCCCATAGGTGTTGGCGGTCGCCTGGCCAGCGGCGTTTGTCGCGTTGTACAGGGTCTCCGACGAATCTGGGCTCGTCACAGGCACCCGTTGCGCAACCGAGCGCATGACCGAGGAGACGGCGCGGTTGCCCGCGAACCCCTGCAGGGCCATGACATCGCTGGCGGACATCCCGCCGAAGGAGGTCGCCTCCTCCGTGGCATCGGGGTGTGTCGGGGCTCGATCCGCACCAGGGCGAGTTCGCGGAGCTCGCTGTTGGGCGGCCTCGGGGCGCACTTGACGCACGGGCTCGGCGGTCCTGACAGCGGTCTCGCGGACTCGATCGGGCATTCGCAAAGCGTATCAACCGGTGTCACAGGAACTGACCGTCCGATTGGGCAAAGATCGGGGACCGGGAGCGCAAACACTCGGCATGGACCAGCGGACGGCCACGAGCCCTGGCGGGAGTTCGCGGGGGCTCGACGGTCGTACGCCCTGTGAAGGGCGGGTATGATCGCGCCGATGACCGAGCGAGGGCTCCCTAGCGTGGACGACGCGGTGGCCTGCCCGTTCGTGGCGTTCGAGAAGGATCGCGAGGGACGGTCAACCAGTCCGGACCGGCGGCATCGTTGCTACGCCGAGCCGGTACCCACGTCTCGTGCCGCGGCGCACCAGGAGGCGTACTGCCTGTCCAGTTCCTTCCCGGTCTGCCCCACCTTCCAGGATTGGGCGCGACGGGAGGCGGCCCAGGCGACGAAGACGCGCGGTAGTGCCCGTCCTGCGGCAGCGGCGACGACATCGACGAAATCGACCGCATTGACGACATCGACAGCTCGGCCCAGGCCGGAGGCGGCGAGCCGGGCGGGTGACGAGTCCGCCCGCGATGGCACCGACGAGTTCGCCAGTAAGGCCGGGGACGAGGTCGCCGACGGCCACGGCCACGACCCGGAGGAGCCGAGCGATCAAGGTCTCGACGACGAGCCGCCGATCATTCGCAATCCTCCCCGCGATTGGGCGGCACCTCCGCCGTGGGCGGCGGGGGGATCGGCCGGCGTCGGGCGGCGAGCCGACGGCAGGGCACGCACGGACGAGAGCCGGGGTCTGGCCGGGAGTGCCGCCGACCGGTTGGCGACGCCCGCCGGCGCGGGGACGTCTGATCGAGCAGCGGCGCCGTCTGGGCGCCAGACCGGTCGCGGCGTACCGCCCGACGATGAGCTGGCCGGGCTCGTCACGCGGCCCGGAGTCGCGGAGCGGTCCACGGGCGCTGGGCTTCCGCCTGGTCGGTCCAGTCACCGGCCGAGCGTCAGTGCCTCCCGTGCGGAACGGACCCGTCGAGTGCCGGAGCGGGACGAGATCGTCGGGCCGTCGTGGGAGCGCTCGCGCAGGTTCGAGGCCTACCCGACGATCAGGGCACGAGTCGGTCTTCCAACACCACCCCGATTGGCCGTGCTCGCCGTGGCGCTGGTGATCGCCGCCGTGGGCCTGTTCTTCCTGCCGGCTCTCCTTGGTGTCGGGGGGGATGGCGGCAACGGTGGCCCGGGCGGCGGAGCATCGAGTACCCCTTCCGCGGGTGCCAGCGGCGGGGCTCCGACGCCGACCCCGAGGCCGACCCCAACGCCTGCCCCGACCCCGCAGGTCTACGTCATCCAGACCGGCGATACCCTGTTCGGGGTGGCCGCGCAGGTCGGGCTGACCCTGGAGGAGCTGCTGGCGGCCAACCCGCAGATCACGGACGCGGACAGAATCGCGGCGGGCGACGAGATCTTCATCCCGCCCAAGCCGCCCGATGAATTCACGGACCCGTCGGCCTTGCCGTCCACAGAGCCGTCGACCGAAGCACCGTCCGCGTCTCCGTAGGGGTCTCGGCCGTCCGCGGCCCCGAAAGGGCCCTTGGCGCAGCTATCGGGGCGCGATGTTGATCGCGGTGATCTTCCCGGCCTCGACCCGGAACGTCGCGTCGAGATGGCGGCTCTGCGCGCCGGGCCGGACGACCAGCAGGTCCGCCTCGTAGGTGTTGCCGGTATCGCGGATGTCGCCGGGGATCATCTTCAGCCCGGCGTCGCCTCGCAGAAACCAGCCTCCGACGCGCTCCACCCCGCGGAGCGTCTGCACGCTGTCGCCGACATGGACCCGCATCTCCGCCTTTTCGTCCATCAGCGCCACCGCAGCCTGGCGGTCGCCGGCATTCAGCTTCTCGAAAAAGTCTTCCATCGTCTCGACAGCACCCATTTGCGGAGTGTACCGTCGGGCGCCCATGACCGCCGCCATCGAGCCCAACTGGCCGCTCTTCGGTCTTCAGATCCGGAGTCAACGCCTCGTGCTCCGACTGCCGACTGACGAGGATCTGGTTGGCCTCAGCGCGGTCGCCCGGGCCGGAATCCATCCAGAGGGTACGATGCCGTTCGGGGTCGCCTGGTCGACCATCACGAGCCCGACGTTCGAGCGCAGCTTTCTGCAGCACCATTGGGGGATGCGCGCCGGCTGGTCGCCCGAGGCTTGGCAACTGAACCTGCTGGTCGAGCTTGACGGGGCGCCGATCGGGAGCCAGTCGATCCATGCCCGGGACTTTGCCACCCACGGTACGGTCGACACGGGGTCGTGGATCGGTCGCGCCTGGCAAGGCCGCGGGCTCGGGACGGAGATGCGCCTGGCGATCCTGGCCTTCGCCTTCGAGGGTCTTGGCGCCCGGGTGGCCGAGAGTGCGGCGTTCCTCGACAACGCTGCCTCCAACCGTGTCTCACGCAAGGTCGGCTACGAGGAGAACGGACGGGGCAGCCTGGCTCCTGAGGGTGTCGCGCGCGAGACCCAGCGGTTCAGGATGACCGTGGAAGGTTGGCGCTCACAGCCCCGCCCTGCCGTTGAGATCAAGGGGCTGGACGCATGCCTCGCCCAGTTCGGGGTCGAGGCGGGCGCGCGTACCGGGAGCGCGGGCGTGCGGATGTAGCGCGACTGGCAGTCGACGCCAACGACTGAGCGCCACATATCAAGCGTCCACATGGCCAAAGCGCGCGTGCGAGTCGCGATTTGAGCATCGATGCGGGCTGGACGAGCATCCTCGGGTCCCAGCCGCGACTGGGAGGCACGCTGGGAACGCTATCGATCGCCGCCGGAGCCGCCGGAGCCGCCCGAGTCGCCCGAGCCGCCCGAGTCGCCGGAGCCGCCGGAGCCGGGCCGAAGCCGCGTTGGCGTCCGTGGACCTAGAACCCGCCGCCCGAGCCGCCGCCTCCGCCGCCCGACGAGCCGCCGGAGAAACCGCCGCCCCCACCGCTCCCCGATGACGACGGCGAGTTGCCGATGGTCCCGAGCGCCGACATCATCCCGCCGAGGTCGGGCACGCCCGAATTCGAGAAGAGGCCACCGCCGCTCCCGTCGGCACCCGTCATCGGAGCGCCGCCCGAGCCCTGGTACCAGGCCGGGAAGTACGGCATCGAGCCGCCGGTCACGCCGTGCTCGACATCCTCAAGGCTGCGCGCCAGGACCTGTTCGATCTCGTCCTGGAGCCCGAGTGCCGTCCCCCAGACCACCGCTTGATCCGGGGTATCCAGCCAGTCGAGCCCGGCCTCATCGACCACCTGCTGCATGGACCGCGACTGCGCCATCGTCTTCTGGAGCGTCCGGCGATAGGCGGCGAGCATCGCCCGGATCATCGCACCCGGCATGGTGACCGCCGGCATCCCTCGGGCAACCGCCATCACGACGACCCCGCCGGCGGTCGCCGCTCCACCGATGAGCACCAGGCCGGAGATCGGGACGGCGAAGCCCGCCACGACTGCGAGGATCCCCGCGACGATGCCAACAACGCCACGGCCGGTCCACCGTGCCGTGACCTTGCTGGGCTTCTCCTTGAACCAGCCGCGGGCCACGACGTGGCCCTCAAGCGCCGCGTCGAACGCCGCGACGTTTGCGCCGAATTTGGGTAGCTCGCTGGGCTCGATGTAGCCGCTGCCGAACGCACCGAGGAGTTGCAGGTGGACCAGGGCGATCGTCTCGGCCGGTCCCGCTGGTCGGCGCGAATTTCGGGCTCGCTGCGCCTCCAGCGCGGGGTCACCGGGTGCCGGTGCCACGTCGATCCCGACCTTCTTGCCGAATCCCAGGATCCCGCCATCCTCGCGGAAAGCGATCAGGCCACGACTGGCGAGATCGAGCATCGCCGTGGTCAGCGCCCGCCGCGAGCTGCCACCGTCCAGGATCATCGCCCCCGACGCGGCGGTCAGGTCCGGGGGCGGCGCGGGCATCAGGATCGACGCGTCATCAAGGTAGATCGGATCCTTGCCAAAACGCCGCCAGCCCATGACGGCCCACCCGGCCAGGCCCATGAACACGATCGGCGCCCCGACGAGCCCGATAACCGCGTTGATCTGGCGCGCGCCCTGCAGGTCAGCGGCGTGCTCGGCCGTCGCCGCCGCGTCCACCCGTTGGAGCGCCACGGTGAGGGCGCCATCGAAGTCGGCGTTGAGCAGGAGCGGCAGCATGTCGTTGTCGAAGATGGCCTGCCGCTCACTGTTCGAGAGGAAGGCGGCCTCATAGCCCGGGGCGGCGTAGAGCTGGACCTGGCCGTGGAGCAGGTTCGGCTCGAGATCGAAGAAGATCGCCAGCCCGTCGTCGAACCCAGCGCGCCCAACGCCCCATTGATCGATCAGGGCCCGCGCCTTGGCTTCGGTCGACTCCGTGGTGAGGTTGTATTCGCCGCTGTCCTGGGTGTAGATGACGATCTCGGCGCCGGTCCTCACTTCGATGGCATCGATGATGGTCTCCGCGTCGGCGATGGTCGAGGCACCAAGGATCCCCGCGAAGTCGTAGACCGCACGATCGATGGCTGGCTCCGGAAATGGCGGCCCGGGCGGCGGCGCGAACGGATCGGCGGCAGCGACCGGCCCGACTACCACGATGAGGAGCCACGCTGTCGCGACCAGCGCGGCGAGACGGGATCGCCTGGTCATCCGGCCCGTACGAGGCGCGCCCTCGGCCGGTGCTTGGCGGACCGGCCGCGCCGGAACTGCGTCGCGTAGGTGCATGTGCGCACGATAGTCGACTGGGCCCAGGGCGAGGTGGCCGGCTCAGGCGAGACGGCGGCGCCCGAGGGTGAGGCCGCCGCCGGCATGGAGGAGCACCTGCGGGGGTCGCGGGCGGCCGTTGTAACCGGATGATTGTGAGGCAGCGTAGGCGCCGGCATCGGCGATGGCCACCAGGTCGCCTCGGCGGAGGGTCGGCAGATCGTGAACGCCCAGCGAGTCGGTCGACTCGCAGATTGGCCCCTCGACGCGGGTGGGCTCCGAATCGGCCGGATTGGCACGGGCGAGCGCGCCCTCGATCGGCCGCCCCAGGCTGGTCAGCGCCAGGATCGGGTGACGGGCGCCATAGAGCGCCGGCCGGATCAGCTCCGTCATGCCCGCATCGAGCACGACCTGGCGACCTCCGCGGTCGCGAACGTGCAGCACCCGTGCCACGAGCCAGCCGGCGCGGGCCACCAGGTAGCGGCCCGGCTCGATCGCCAGGCGGGTCGGGCGACGATCGGCGGGAGTCGCTTCGAGGAGATCGGGCAGCTCTCTTGCAAAGCGGGCCGGATCCGGTGCCGGTGTGCCCAGCTCGAAGACCGGGAAGCCGCCGCCGACGTCGAGCGTGTCGAACGCCTCGATCGACCCGCGCCAAAGCGCGGTCACAGCGAGGGCGCGACGGACAGCATCGCGCCAGGCGTCGATCGCTGCCAGCTGCGAGCCGACATGCAGGTGGATCCCGCGCGGACGAAGTGGCCCGTCCGGACCGCCGCCAGCTTCGATCGCGGCGCCCAGCTCCATTTCCGTCATCCCGAACTTGGACGAGCCGGCCCCGACGGCAAGGCCGGCGAGCGTCTCGGGCGCGACATCGGGATTGAGCCGGTAGAGCACATCGAGCCGAGCGCCGCGCTGACGCCCGACGAATACCGCCAGGGCCGCCGCTTCCTCGGGCGATTCGATCGCCACCCAGCGGAGCGGCCGGCTCTCGCCCGCAGCGCGCGCCGCCGCTCGAAGGTCGGCTACGGTCTTGCCGATCCCCTCGAGGGTGATCCGTTCGTTTGGCAACCCGGCCCGGGTGGCGGCCGCCCACTCGCCGCGTGACACCACGTTGGCCCCGAAGCCGTGGCCGGCAACGGCGGCGATCACGGCCGGGACGTCGTTGGCCTTGACGGAGTAGTGGCGCAGCCACGGATCGGGAAAGGCGAAGCGGACCTGGCTGGCGGCGTCGGCCAGGACCGCCAGATCCGTAACGTAGAGCGGCGTGCCGTACCGGTGCGCCGCCTGGGCGAGCGCCTTGCCCGTCTCCGAGGACCTTGGTGGGGCGATCAGTCCGGGGTCAGTCGGGGACGACAAGCCGCGCGAGGGTGCCGACCAGGCTCAGGACCACGGACCCAATGACGGCCGCGACCAGCGAGTCCGCCGTGAGATCCGGCGGGAAGTCGCCCACGGTCAGGCTGAACCCGGCGGCATCGGCGACCAACGCGGTCACCAGGAGCAATCCGGCGTTGATCAGGAACCCGACGAGGCCCAGTGACACGATGCTGACCGGGAGGGTCAGGATCTTGACGAGTGGGCCGATCAGTCCGTTGACGACGCCGAAGATGGCGGCGATCACGAGGAGGCCGATCAGTTCGCCGTCGTACGCCACGCCAACCTGCGGCAGGAACTGGGTCAAGACGTAGAAGGCGATGGCCGTGACGGCCGTACCAACGATGAATCCCTTCAAGGTGTCCCTCCGTTCATTCCCTGGTCGTAGTCGGGGCCTCCCTGGGGCGGCCTCCCGGCAGCGTACTCCCCGCCGCCAAGCCCTCGCTCCCTGTGCGATGCTGACCAAGGCTCGATTCCATGGCGGCTTTCACCACCGGCCACTCCTCGGCGATCACGCTGAAGTAGGCGGAGTCACGAAGCGAGCCGTCGGGCATGATCATGTGGCGGCGAAAGACCCCCTCGAACGTCGCGCCGATCCCGAGCAGCGCCGTCCGTGACCGATCGTTACGGGCGTGGGTCTTGAATTCGACGCGGTTGGCGCCGAGGGTTTCGAAGGCGTGGGTCAGCTGGAGGAGCTTCGCTTCACGATTGGCACCCGTCCGCTGGAAGGCGGTCCCGACCCATGTCCAGCCGATCTCGAGTCGCCGATGCTCTGGTGCGATCGACATATAGCGGCTGCTACCGATGGCCCGCCCGCTGGCGCGATCGATCGTGGCAAACGGCCGTTCCGTGCCCGCCTCCGCGTTGGCCAGCGCGGTCTCCAGCCAGCGCTGCAGCCCCGCCGCGTCCTGTCGCCCCATGATCGTCCACGCCCAGATCGCGTCATCAAACGCGACGAGGGCGAGATCCGCGAGATGGTCCGGTCGGAGGGGCTCCAGGCGCACGCGGGACCCTTCGAGGACAACCGGATCGACCCATGGCTGGAATGTCATCACGGCATCGTACCCGGCGCGCCCACTCCTCCTTGACGGAGGGTCATGCACATGTATGCTCATCTGTATGCGGACGACCCTTGTCCTCGACGACTCCTTGCTTCGCCAGGCCAGGCGTCGCGCGGCTGAACGAAGTCTCACCGTGAGCGAGGTGGTGAACGAGGCCCTCCGCGAGTCGTTGGGCCGCCCCACGCCGGCTGCCGCTCCGTTTTCGATGGTCACGTACGGGCGTGCCGATGACCGGGTTCGGCACGAGCCATCGGACTTCTTCCTGGCGCTCGAGACCGAGGATGAGGACCGGCTGCGCTGACCGTGCTGATGCCCGATGTCAACATCCTCATCTACGCCCATCGGCGGGACGAAGTCTGGCACGAGCAGTACTCGGCCTGGCTCAAGGACCTCGTCGATGGGCCGGAGCCGTTCGCCTTGAGCGTCCTCGTCGCGGTGGGTTTCCTGAGGATCGTCACGAACCCGAGGATCTACGCGGACGCCACGCCGCTGCCCGCGGCGCTCGCCGTGATCGAACAGCTCGCGACGCATCCTCGCTGCCGCGTGGCGGTGCCGGGCGCTACGCACCTCCAGGATGTCCTCGGCCTATGCCGCGCTGCGGACGCGTCCAGCAAGCTGGTAGCAGATGCGCAGCACACGGCCCTGGCGATCGCCCAAGGCTGTACCTGGGTCACGAGGGACGCGGACTTCGCCAGGTTCGAGCAACACGGGCTGCGCTGGCAGCACCTTTCGTTCGGGTAGCCGATACCAGCTTCTGGTTGCCATGGCCGTCACGACGCTGATCGGCAGCTTCGTGTGGAGATGGCCGCGCCCGTAGACTGCGCTTGGTATGTCCAAGTTCGCGACCCGCATCGAGCCGTTCCTGGCCGATTTCTACCGGCTCAATCCGACCTGGGCGACCGGGATCGGTTTCCACGAGTTCGACGATCGCTGGCCGGATCTGACCGAGGCTGGTCGAGCCGAGCGGCTCGGGTTCACGGATCGCTGGTTGGGCGAGTTCCGGGGGATGACGGATTTCCACGGCGACGAGGCCATCGACCGCGACCTGCTGATCGGCGAGCTCGAGGCGGCCGGTTTTGCCGAGACGGAGCTGCGCGAAGAGACCTGGAACCCGCTGGACTGGGTCTACCTGCTCGGGGACGGGCTGTTCTCGCTGCTTTCCCGCGAGTTCGCGCCACTCGAAATCCGGCTGACGTCGGTTGCCGGGCGGCTGGAGGGGCTACCGGGCGTCGTCGAAGCGGCGAAGGTCAGTCTGGTCGGTCACGCCGGGCGCCCGGTCGGTCGTTTCCAGACTGAGACGGCCCTCAAGCAGCTGCCGGGCGTGGAGGAGTTGATCGCCGACGCGCGAGCGGCTGTCGCCGGGGCCACGGACAACCCGGCGGTTACGGCCCTGGCGCCCCGACTGACAGCCGCGGCCGAGTCGGCCCGGCGAGCATTGGCCGAATTCGAGGCCCACCTGCGCGAGGTGGTGCTGCCGAAGAGCGACGGCGAAGGGCGCCTCGGGGCGGAGCTGTTCGCGGCGAAGATGCGCCACGCCATGCGTTCAGAGATGCTGACCCCGGAGTGGATTCTCACGAGTGCCGAGCGCGAGTACGTGGCCGTTCGAGCGGAACTCGTCCGGATCGCCCGCGACCTCTGGCCCGCCTGGTGCCCCACGCGCCCGCGACCCGACGGCGAGGGCGAGCTGGTCCGTGGCGTGCTCGACGCCATCGCGGCGGAGCACCCAAAGGCGGAGGACCTTCTCGAATTCTGCCGCGTCGAGAACGCCCGGATCGAGGTCTTCTGTCGGGAGCGTGACCTGATCGGCTTGGCTGAAGAGCCGCTGGAGATCCGTTGGACACCGGTCTTCATGCGTTCCTTCGGGGGCGCGATGCTGAGCTCGCCCGGCCCGCTCGACAAGGGCCTGAAATCGTTCTTCTCCATCACGCCGATGCCCGACGACTGGACCGCTGAGCAGCGCGAGTCAAACCTGCGCGAGGACAACGACCGGATGCTGCGGCTGCTGACGATCCACGAGGCGGTGCCTGGTCACTATCTCCAGGGCGCCTATGCCAACCGCTGCCCGTCCATTGTTCGGTCGATCTTCGCTAGCGGCCTGTTCGCCGAGGGCTGGGCGGTCTACGTGACCCAGGTGATGATGGACGCCGGCTACGGGGCGGACGACCCAGCGCTCCTGCTCACGCACTGGAAGTTCTACCTGCGGGCGGTCACCAACGCGATCATCGACGCGAAGATTCATTGTGCCGGGATGACCGGCGACGAGGCGGTGGCCCTGATGGTCGACGGCGGCTTCCAGGAGGAAGCAGAGGCCCGCGCCAAGTTCGATCGGGCGCGGCTGTCGTCCACGCAGCTATCGACCTACTTCGCAGGCTCGCTGGAGATGTGGGAGATCGAGCTTGAGGTCCGCCGGCGGGTGGCGGTCGCATCGGGTGACTCGCGCGGCGCCGGTGCCGTCCCGGAACCCAGGGTCGTAGGCGGCTTCGGCGAGACGCCCGGCTTCCGCTATCGCGACCACCTTGAAGCGGTCATCAGCCACGGCTCCCCGCCCACCTCGCTTCTACGGCGCATCCTGCTCGGATGAGCGTCGAGCGGGACGTCCTGGATCGCATGGAACGGCTCGGCATCCGCCACTTCGTCACAGGATCGTGGGCGCTATCCGTCCACGCCGAGCCTCGGATGACCCGTGACCTCGATCTGGTCCTCGACCTCGACCCAGCCGAGTACGACCGCTTGATCCGTCCTGCATTCGAAGACGTCTACCTCGTCAATGACGTCGTCGACGGCGGAGGCGGCGCGATGGGGGGAGGGCGTCGGGTCTCCGAAATCCCGTCCAGGCGCCGGCCTCCCAGGCCGATGCCAGACGCGCCATGATCGACTCGAGGCGTGGCCCCTCGAAGTCCGGATAGAGGCGCCGAAGCAGAAAGCGCGCCCGCTCGAGTTCGGTCATCGGTCCCGCTCGATCCGCCTGCGCCCACACCATGTCGAACGCCAACCGATACATCTCGACGTGCATGCGCATTCGGACGGCCGGGGGCGCCGACCGAACCAGTTCGTCGATCTGTCGCTGCGCCAGATCAACCGCCACGGACAGACTCCAACAGGGCGCTCACACCAAGGCTTGCAGCATACCGCTCGAGATACTCCCAATCGAGATCCACGGCAACGCGGATCACGGATCGACAGTCCCGCAACTGCATCTCGGAGATCCCCCCCGACCACTCAAGCTTCGCCAGGATGAGGTCCTCCGCCGAGATCACGGCGGTCCGCCCAAGCGCCGGATGGTCCACGAACCTGCTCCGTTTGAGGGCTTGCCTGGCCCAGTCGTCGCGGCGTCCCAACATGAGGTCGATCCGGACGATCTCGGTCATGTGGATGAGTCCCCCCATCGCGCCGCCTCCGCCGTCGACGACGTCATTGACGAGGTAGACGTCTTCGAATGCAGGACGGATCAAGCGGTCGTACTCGGCTGGGTCGAGGTCGAGG
>JANNQZ010000038.1:0-2187 GCA_031401015.1 Chloroflexota bacterium
GGAGCTCGAGCGCATCGACGCCTACTGGCGCGCCGCGAACTTCCTGTCGGTCGGCCAGATCTACCTGCTCGACAACCCACTCCTGCGCGAGCCGCTCCGGCCCGAGCACATCAAGCCGCGCTTGCTCGGGCATTGGGGGACGACACCCGGTCTCAACTTCATCTACGCCCACCTGAACCGGGTGATCAAGGCCCGCGACCTCGATGCGATCTACGTCATCGGCCCGGGGCATGGCGGACCCGCCACCGTCGCCAACGCCTACCTCGAGGGGACCTACTCGGAGGTCTACCCGAACATCACCCGCGACGAGGACGGGATTCGCCGGCTGTTCCGGCAGTTCTCCTTCCCGGGCGGCATCGGCAGCCATGTGACCCCCGAGACCCCGGGTTCAGTTCACGAGGGCGGTGAGCTCGGCTACTCCCTGAGCCATGCCTACGGGGCGGCCTTCGACAATCCGGACCTGGTGGTCTTCTGTGTCGTCGGCGACGGGGAGGCCGAGACCGGCCCACTGGCGACAAGCTGGCATTCGAACAAGTTCCTCAATCCAAAGACCGATGGCGTCGTCGTCCCGATCCTCCATCTCAACGGCTACAAGATCGCCAGCCCCACGATCCTGGCCCGGATCTCGCCCGAGGAGCTGACCGCCCTGTTCGAGGGCTACGGCTACCGGCCAGTGTTCGTGGAGGGTGACGATCCCGCACTCATGCACGAGCGGATGGCGATCGCCCTCGACGAGGTGATGGACGAGATCGCCGCGATCCAGCGCGCGGCGCGGGTCGACGGGGCCAAGAGCCGCCCTCGCTGGCCGATGATCGTCCTCCGTTCCCCGAAGGGCTGGACCGGCCCCAAGGAGGTCGACGGCCTGCCGGCCGAGGGCAGCTTCCGCTCCCACCAGGTCCCGCTGTCCGATGTCCGTGAGAAGCCGGAACACCTGGCGATCCTCGAGCGCTGGTTACGCAGCTACCGGCCGGACGAGCTGTTCGACGCAGACGGGGCGCTTCGCGCGGACCTCGCCCACCTGCCGCCGCAGGGCGCCCGCCGGATGAGCGCCAACCCGCATGCGAATGGTGGACTCCTCCTCCGTGACCTCGCGCTGCCCGATTTCCGCGACTACGCCGTCCCCGTCGAGCGGCCGGCCACGACATCGAGCGAGGCGACGAAGGTGCTGGGCGCGTTCCTGCGGGACATCATCCGCCGCAACCCCGAGACGTTCCGTCTCTTCGGCCCCGACGAGACGGCGTCCAACCGCCTGTCGTCGGTATTCGAGGCGACGAACCGCGCCTGGGACGCGGAAACCCTCCCCACGGATGACCACCTCGCTCCCGACGGTCGAGTGATGGAGGTGCTCTCCGAACACCAGTGTCAGGGCTGGCTCGAGGGCTACCTGCTGACCGGGCGGCACGGCCTGTTCAACTGCTACGAGGCGTTCAACCACATCATCGACTCGATGTTCAACCAGCACGCGAAATGGCTGAAGATGACGTCCGAGATCCCGTGGCGGCGGCCGATCGCGTCATTGAACTACCTCCTGACGAGCCACGTCTGGCGCCAGGACCACAACGGCTTCAGCCACCAGGACCCAGGCTTCATCGACCACGTCATCAACAAGAAAGCGGAGGTCATCCGGGTCTACCTGCCGCCGGACGCGAACACCCTCCTGTCCGTCGCCGACCATTGCCTGCGCAGCCGCGATTACGTCAACGTCATCGTGGCCGGCAAGCAGCCGGCGCTGAACTACCTCTCGATGGACGAAGCGATCCTCCATTGCACCCGCGGCGTTGGCATCTGGGACTGGGCGAGCAACGACGAGGGCGAGCCCGACGTCGTCCTCGCCTGCTGCGGCGACATCCCGACGCTCGAGACGCTGGCCGCGGTCGATCTGATCCGCCAGCACCTCCCGGACCTCAAGGTTCGGGTGGTGAACGTCGTCGACCTCATGCGCCTCCAGCCCGACAGCGAGCACCCGAACGGGCTGTCCGACCGCGCATTCGACACGCTCTTCACGACGAACCGGCCGATCGTGTTCGCCTACCACGGCTACCCGTCGCTGATCCACCGGCTGACCTACCGGCGGACGAACCACTCGAACCTCCACGTCCGGGGCTACAAGGAGGAGGGGACCGTCACCACCCCGTTCGACATCGTCATGCTCAACGACCTCGACCGCTTCCACCTCGTCATGGACGT
>JANNQZ010000039.1:0-3902 GCA_031401015.1 Chloroflexota bacterium
GGTCGAACAGGATTTCGAGCAACTTCAGGCCGGCAAGGCTGGCCAGCACCAGGCCGGCGCCCAGCTCGACCGTTGACAGTGGAACTGGCAGGCTCCGGGCGGCCGGCGTCCCTCCAACCCAGGCCGTCGCGCCCGTGACGAGGCTCGCCACGATGACGATCATGACGAATTGCGCCGAGTCCCAGACACCAAAGGGCAGGCCTAGCAAGGTGAGGAGGAGGGCGCCCGCCGAGGCGGCCGCGAGCATCTGCGCGGACCGATCCAGCTTCAGCCAAGCGGCCCGAAGATCGGCGGACAGCGCCGCGGCGACGGCTGCCGGGGCGTTGGGGGCCGCGGCGGCATGGGCGGCATGGGCGGCATCGGCCGCGGGGGCCCGGTCAAACATGCCGGCGGCAGCCGGCGCGCCAGTCGCGCCTTGCGGATGAGCGGTATCGGCCGTGTCCCCGGAGACTGGATCGATCGGATCGATCCCTTCCGGCGAGTAACCGGGGTTCGTCCGATCGCGTTCGTCGTGCAACCTGTGTGCCTCCGTCCTGCGTGAACGCTCGATCGGGTCGACGACCGGCATTGGGTCGGTTGCGGAAGGCTACTCCGGCGCCCGGTTGATGGGAAGATGCGGCGATGCCAGATCGTGTCGGTGCGGTTGTCCTCGCGGCCGGTGCCGGATCCCGCTTCGGCGGTGGCAAGTTGCTTGCGCCGCTGCACGGCCGCCCGATCCTCCAGCACGTGCTGGACCGACTCGCAGCGGCGGAAATCAGTCGGATCGTGGTGGTGCTTGGTGACGAGGCGGGGGCGATCGAGGGCGCGATGGATTGGCGGAGCGAGCGTCGGGTTCGCAATCCGGACCCGTCCCGTGGGCTGTCGAGCTCGCTGGCGATCGGGATCGAGGCGCTGGATTCGGATCTCGACGCCGCGTTGATCGTCCCCGGTGATCAGCCACAACTCGCGGCCGAGACGATCCGGGCGCTGCTGGCCGCCGCAGCAGACCCTGCCTACTCCGTCGTCGTGCCGGTCTATGCCGGGGATCGAGGGCGCAATCCGGTGCTCCTTCGTCGACCGGCGTTCCAGCTGTTGGCCCGGACGAGCGGTGACCGCGGCCTTGGTCCGCTGATCAAGGCGCATCCCGAGCTCGTGCAGGAGGTCCCGGTGCCGGATGTGCCCGACAACCCCGATATTGACACCCGCGCGGATCTCGTCCGGATGCTGGAGATGGCCTGGACCGCGCGCGTCCGCTCCAACAACGACCAGGTGGACCGGTTCCGCGAGGTCCCTGATGCTGCGGATTTCTACGCCCCGGTCAGCGGCCTGTTCCGGGCGGATCCCACCCGAACCGATGAACCGGCCCTGGCCATCCTGCTGGACCTCATCCGGCCGGGCGAGACGTGGCTGGACATCGGCGCAGGCGCCGGTCGTTATGCCCTGCCTATTGCGCGGGCGCTGGCGCCGTCGGGCGGCGCCGTAGTCGCCGTTGACGCGTCGGCGGGGATGCTCGCAGGTCTGCGCGAGATTGCCACGGAGTACTCCATCGCCAACGTGCGAGTGATCGAGGGTCGCTGGCCGCCTCCGATTGACGAGGCCGCAGCGTTTGCGGCCGACGTCGCGTTGATGGCCCATGTCGGGTACGACATCGGCGAGATCGGGGCGTTCGTTGGCGCGATGGAGGCAACCGCGCGGCGGCTGTGCGTGGCGGTGCTCATGGAGCGGCAACCCTCGTCGATCGCCGACGTGTGCTGGCCCCCGGTCTGGGGTGAGGAGCGAGTGTCCCTGCCGGCCCTGCCGGAGTTTCTTGAGCTGCTGCGGGCGAAGGGTCGAGCGCCGGTCGTCCTCCACTTGGAGCGCGAGCCGCGGCGGTTCGGGTCACGCAAGGAAATCGAGGACTACCTCCGCCGACAGCTGTGGGTCCGCGCGGGCAGCGCCGCCGATGCCCGGTTCCTTGCCGCGCTGGAATCGTTCGTCGTCGAAGACCACGATGGCAAGGTCGGTCTCCGCGGCCAGCGGCCGCTCCCGATCGGGATCGTGACGTGGGAGCCGGGACGTCCCGAGTGACCGATGAGCGGACGACCGGGAAGCCAGTTCGACGGGACGACCGCGGGGTGGACGTACCGAAGCCGCAGATTCTCGTTGACGTGGGAACGACCCGGAGCGGATACTCATGGGCAACAGTTCCCCATCCTCCGGATCGCGATCGAGCGCTAGAGGAAGCGCCTGATCGACGCACCGGTGTCGTCGCCAGCAGTTCTGCGCCCGTCCTGGGCCGGACGGGCCGAACGTCACCCCGCATGCGCGGGAGGAGGGTCGAGACGCGATGATTCCAGCTCAGGTCGACTACGTCCGTCCGGGCAACCTGGACGAGACATTGCAGATCCTCAAGGATCGCGAGGGCGACGCCAAGCTGCTGGCCGGCGGCTACAGCCTGATCCCGCTCATCAAGCTCCGTCTCGCCCAACCGGCCCTGCTCGTTGACCTCCGCGACGTGTCTGGTCTGGACGGCATCGTCGAAACCGACGACTACCTGGTCATTGGTGCGAAGGCCACCCACCGACAGATCCACGAGGCGCCGATCATTCGTGACCGGTACCCGCTTATCTACGAAGTGGCCGGCCATATCGGGGACCCGCAGGTCCGCAACTGGGGGACGATCGGCGGCTCCGTCGCCCACGCGGACCCAGCCTCGGATTGGCCGGCGGTCCTCATCGCCACCGGCGCGACGATCGTCTGCCGCAGCCTGGTCGGCGAACGTGCCATCCCGGCCCGCCGGGAAGACGTGCACGAAGGGCGGCTGGGAACCGCGCACCGTCATTTCTTCCTCGACACGTTCCTGACCGCGATCGAGCCGCACGAGGTCCTGACCGAGATCCGGATCAACCGCCGACCGCGCGGATCGGGTGGAGCCTACGAGAAGCTCGAGCGCAAGATCGGCGACTTCGCGACGGTGGGGGTCGCGGCGATCGTCGTGCTCGGCCCGGACGGCCGCATTGCGCGTGCCGGCATCGGCGTCACGGCCGTTGCCGAGACGCAATTTGCGGCAACCGATGCCGAGGCGATCCTGGTGGGCAACCCCCCGTCGGAGGAACTGTTCCGACGTGCCGGCACCGCCGCGGGGGCCCAGAGCCGTCCTTCCGGGGACGTCCGCGGTCCCGTTGAGTACAAGCGGGCGATGGCTGCGGAGATGACCGTCAGGGCACTCCGTCGCGCCACCGAACGCGCTCTCGCGTACGTGTAGGAGGCAGCACCACGATGACTACCCAGCACATCACGGTCACGGTCAACGGGGAGGCGCACGAGGCGGACGTCGAGCCCCGCCTCCTCCTCGTTCACCTGCTGCGCGACAACCTCGGGCTCACTGGGACGCACGTCGGTTGCGACACGAGCAACTGCGGTGCCTGCACCATTCACATCGATGGCGAGAGCGCCAAGTCGTGCACGATGCTCGCGGTCCAGGCCGACGGTCGCGAGATCAAGACGATCGAGGGGATGGCCAGCGGTGCCACCCTCCACCCGCTCCAGCAGGCCTTCTGGGACCAGCACGGCCTCCAGTGTGGCTTCTGCACCCCCGGGATGATCATGCAGTCCGCGTGGCTGCTCAAGGAAAACCCGGCGCCCTCGGAGGCCGAGATCCGCGAGGGCATCAGCGGCAACCTGTGTCGCTGCACCGGTTACGTGAACATCGTCAAGGCCATCCAGCAGGCGGCCGGCGAGATGGCCGCCGTCGCCGAGAGCCCGACCGGTTCGCCGGTCGCGGCCGGTTGAGCGGGGAGTGACGAGATGACAACGGAGACGGAGCCCCGCACCAGCGCCGCCATCGGTGGCATGGGTCATTCGGTCAAGCGCAAGGAAGACCCGCGGTTCATCCGTGGCCAGGGCGAGTACATCGAAGACGTCAACCTGCCGGGGCAGCTGTG
>JANNQZ010000040.1:0-4996 GCA_031401015.1 Chloroflexota bacterium
GTCATGGCGCTCATCTCGGCGAGCGATTTCTGGGTTTCTCCGCTGACCTCGCGTCGGACCTTGCCGACCCGATAGGTCAGCACGAGGAAGAACGGCGTGAGCCCGAGCGAGAGGAGGGTCAATCGCCAGTCGATGATGAACATCGCGATGACGGTGCTGATTCCGGTGGCCAGGTTGCTCGTGACCGAACTGGCCGTATCGGTCACGACCGACTGCACGCCGCCGACATCATTGGCGAGGCGGCTTTGGATCTCGCCGGTGCGAGTTTCGGTGAAGAAGCGCAGCGGCATGCGCTGGAGATGCGCGTACAGCGCGCCGCGCAGATCCTGCATGACGTTCTGACCAATGACGTTGTTGAGCCACGCCTGACCGATGCCGATGAGTCCCGACAGGATGGGCAGGGCGATCATCAGCCCCACATACAGGTTGAGCAGCCCGAAGTCGAGGTTCGGGATGGCGTCGTCGATCAGGAGCTTGAGCAGCAACGGGTTGATCAGGCCGATCAGGCTGGTGGCCAGGATCGCGACAAGGACGATCAGGACGCGGCCGCGATACGGACTGAAGAACGCCAGGATTCGGCGGATCGTCCGCCCGCGGCGCTCACGCGGCACCGGCTCAAAGTCGCGTGACGCGCCGCCGAACGGGCCGGCCCGGCCGTGCATCAGGCAGGCACCGAGATGGCGCGCCGGGCGATCGCGACGATCGTGGATCGGCGGGATCGCATCGTCTGGGTCAGGAGATCGCCGACCAGGCCCAGTGCGAAGGTCGGCCAATGCCGGCCCCAGGCGCGGGCGAGGTGGCCGGCGGTCGTCACCCGGATGTCGATGTACCCGGCGTCCGCGAGCGCCGCGCTGACCGCCGCCGGGTCGTTGCATGCGCCCACCAATGGGTGGGCATCGGCCGCGGTGGCCTTGACCAGCGGCTGGATTCTTCGGCGCGGGCCGTCGGGCAGGCCGAGATAGGCGGCCACGAATGGGTGTCGCCGGTTCACGGTTGTCAGGACCAGCGTCCCGCCGGGCCGGAGCCACCGACGCAGGTTGGCCAGGGCTGCCGGCGGGTCAGCGAAGTGTTCCAGGGTGAAACTGGACAGCACCACGTCGAACGACGCCTCGGCAAAGGCATCTGGCGGGCCACAGAGATCGACGATCGCGAACTCGTCGAGGTGCGGGAGTGGCACCGTCGGCGCGTGGATGTCGGCCCCGACCAGCCGTTCAATCCGTGGTCGGAAGCCGCGCAGCGCAGAGACGCGGCCACAACCCGCATCGAGGACCGCGACCCGACCGGGAGCCCGCTCCTCGGCCGCGCCGACCGCGTCATCGAGCGCCTCGCGGACGAGGGCACCCACCGTGGGCCTGATGCCCAGCCGCGCCAGAAGGGCGAACCGCCCGGCCTCGTGCACGCCTACCGGGCCGTGGAGGTCGCAGCCTCCGTGATGCCCTGGGCCTCCAGCCAGCGCTCAGCATCGATCGCGGCCTTGCAGCCGTCGCCGGCCGCGGTGACGGCCTGCCGATAGCGATGGTCATGGACATCGCCCGCGATGAAGACCCCCTCGATCCTTGAGTTGGTCTCGTCGTGGACGACGAGGTAGCCCTTTGCGTCCACCTCGAGCCAGTCGCCGAACGCGGCGGTGTTGGGGACGTGGCCGATGGCGATGAACAGCCCATCAATCGGCATCTGCCTCGCCTCGCCGGTCACCGTGTCGTGCAACCTGAGGCCGTCGACCTTGGTCTCGCCGAGGACTTCGTCGATGGCGGTGTTCGGATGGATCTGGATCAATGGGTGCGCCAGGGCCCGATCGACCATGATCTTGCTCGCCCGGAAGGTGTCGCGCCGGTGGAGCAGATGAACCTTGCTGGCGAACCGGGTCAGGTAGTTCGCCTCCTCGAAGGCCGTGTCTCCGCCACCGACCACCGCGATCTCGCGGCCCTTGAAGAAAAACCCGTCGCAGGTCGCGCAGGCAGACACGCCGCGCCCGCGGAGGCGGGTTTCGCTGTCCAGACCGAGCCACATCGCCGAGGCGCCCGTGGCAATGATCACGGCCTGTGCGCGGTACTCCATGCCGCGCGCCCATAGCCGGAATGGCCGGCTCGAGAAGTCCACCCGATCGATATCGACGTCGATCAGGCGAGACCCGAAGCGCTCCGCCTGGCCGCGCATGGCGGCCATCAAGTCCGGTCCCTGGATGGCATCGACGAAGCCCGGGTAGTTCTCCACGTCGCTGGTCAACATCAGCTGGCCCCCGGCCGCCGAACCGGCAAGCACGACGGGCTCAAGGTTGGCGCGCGCCGCATAGATCGCCGCGGTCAGGCCGGCTGGGCCGGAGCCCACGATGACGACCTTGGCGTTGACGCGGCCCTCGCCGGAGACAACCGAGGAAGGGCCGCCCGTGGCGGCGACCGCCCCACCGCTAGCCGGCGAATCGACGATCGAGATGGCGAACCCGCCGAATGGGTTTGGCTTGTCAGTCATGCGACATGTCCCCCAGCCAGGTCACTTCGTACCCGCTCGCACGACCCCGTTCCCACATGCTGCGATCAGCCGTGATGACCGTCGATGCCGTCCGCGCGCCGAGCGCGAGGTACTGGGCATCGTACGCGCCCACTCCCACAAGGAGCGCGGTCCGGATCGTGTCATGCAGGTCGACCTCAACGGCTTGCACCAGTGCCCGGACGTCCTCCATTTCGTCCGCCAGTGCCCTGGCCTCATCGTGCTGGAGACGGTCCCGTCGAACTGCCCGGATGACGGCGTGAGCCAACTCTGTCCACAGGATCGGTGGGGCGATCATGCCCACGCGTTGCTGAAGCATCGACGTTCTCACGGCTTTCGCCTCCGGCACCAGGTCCTCATCGAGGAGGAACCATTTCGCCGCGACACTAGCGTCCAGGATCACGGTCAAGACCAAGCAGGCGGTCCCATTTCTCGTCCATCTCGTCCCGACCCTGACGAATGTAGGCCTCGGCCGTGTCGTCGGGACCAGCGGGTGGCCGCATTCTTGCCCGGATGCGGTCGATCACCTCGAACGCGGCGATCGCCCGCCGAATCTGCGCGTCAGTCGCGTGGCTTGGGTGGTTGAAACTGCCGGGGTCGGTGGTCATGACTCGGTCGCCCCCTGGCCTCCCATACGGCTCAGCTGCCTCGCGGATGGCACGGTCCGGAACCCGCACTCGGCCGCCGACCTTGTAGCAACCGGCGAGTCGACCATCGCGAATCCAGCGGCGCATCGTCCGTTCGCTCACGCCGGCGGCCGCTGCGGCCTCCATGACCGTCATGTCTGTCATGACAGGATGGTACGGGACCTGCCAAAACCTGTCAATCGAGCGCCTTCAGCGCCGGGATGATGTCTCGGCCGAAGATCTCGAGCCGGTTTGGCTCGTGGACGCTCTTGATCTCGACGATGACATGTTGGGCGCCTGCATCGCCAAGACCGCCAAACCGATCCACGACCTGGCTCGCCGTCTCGCCCGAGGTTCCATCCACCTGAAGGCGGACGTTCTGGAGCGTCGATCGCTCGATCTCGTTCGGGTCGCGGCCCACCGCGGCGCAATGCGCATCGAGGATCGCGTACTTGCGAGCGATCCCCTCCGGGGTCCCGAACACATTGCAGGCGTCCGCGTACTGGGCGACGAGTCGGAGCGTTCGTTTCTCGCCGCCGCCACCCACCATGATCGGCACCCGTGGGCGTGATAGCGACTGCGGCGAGTTGAGGAGCCGCTCAGCCTGGTAGCGGCGACCGTGGTGGGTCCCCTCGGTCCCGCGCTCGCCTTCGAACATGGCGTGAGCGATCTGGAGCGTCTCTTCGAGCATCTCGAACCGCTCGCCGAGTGGAGGGAACGGAAAGGCGAGCGCGCGCGACTCCTCCGCGTTCCAGGCGGCCCCGATCCCGAGCCAGGCTCGGCCACCCGACAGCACGTCCAGGGTGGTCGTTGCCTTGACCCACAGGCCGGGGTGTCGGTAGTGGACCCCGCCGACCATCAACCCCAAACGGGCGCGCTGCGAATGCGCCGCCATGAAACCGAGCGCCGTCATGCCCTCGAGCATCGGCTCCTCGGCCTTTCCTAGCCCGCGGATCTGGAAGAAATGGTCAATCACCCAGATCGAATCAAAGCCGACATCGTCGGCCTGGCGGACGATCCGGGCGAGGGTCGGCCCGATCGCCTCCGGGCCGCCCGGCCAGGTGAACGAGCAGATCTGCAGGCCGACCTTCATGGGCCGCGAGCGTAGCAGCATCGGTTCGCGGACCCCACACGTGGCTGCGGCCTACGGGAACAGATCGGCCTCGCCGGGAATGACGACGTCGCGAATGGAACCCTCGCCCCGCCTGAAGGCTGCTCCCCGGACGATCGCTACGGGGCGGCCCGCGGCCTTTCCGAGCGCGAGTTCCGCCGCCGAGGCCAGTTCATCGGCGACAGCCCGGACGGTTGATCGCATGATCCTGCCGTCGGCGTCGGGCTGGCCGCGAACGTCGTCGAGCGGCAGGAGGCCTGACACGCCGATCGCCACGTCTACGATGCCCCAGCGCCACGGGCGGCCGAATGAATCCGAGATGATCACCGGCAGGTCGATTCCGAACCGTCCATGCACGGCCGCTCGAATGACCGCCGCCGAGGCGTCCGAGTCGCGGGGCAGCAGCGTCACGATGGAGCCGGAGCCCGGTCCGACATTCGAGGCGTCGACGCCGCCGTTGGCGCAGACGAAGCCGTGGACAGTTTCAGTGATGACCACGCCGTTGGCCATTCGGACTACCCGCACCGCCTCGTTGAGGACCACCTGGACCTGCCGCGGATCGCGATCGAACTCGCGCGCGAACTCCATCGCCTTCTGGCTCGGAACCACACCGGTCAGGTCGACGACAGCACCCTCGGCCTTCGACACGATCTTCTGGGTGACCACCAGGACGTCGTCGTCGGTCAGCGGCAACGCGCCGGGTGTTCGCTCCAGGGCATCCCCGATCAGGGCGCCCAGGTCATCGTGGAGTCGCACCTCCGGGATCCCGACG
>JANNQZ010000041.1:0-10361 GCA_031401015.1 Chloroflexota bacterium
CGAGCGCCCCGGCCGGGCTGCCTTACAGCGGACCCCTCAAGGACGGCTCCACCTTCACCCTGCACCAGCGCGTCGCGGACAAGCTCGCCAAGGGCGAGCCCATCAACTACGTCTTCTCGTACGGTTCCACGGCAATTCCGCTCTTCTCGCCGCAGTATCTGGCCGGCTACGAGCGAACCCTGCCAGAGGCCCAGGCGATCCTGCCGATGAACGGCCAGGCGATCGCGCCGGCGTCGGCGGTCCAGGACCCCGCCGAGCAGATCGCCCAGTTCGACACCTTGTTCCGGGCAGACCAGATCGACTGCCTGTCGGTCCAGTCGACCGGCCTCGACACGTTCACGAAGATCACGAACGACATCATGGCCACCGGCATCCCGGTGTTTACGGTGGGCGTGCAGTCGAACGGCAATGAGTTCTCGAACTTCACCCAGATCTCGGACAAGGAAGGCCGCCAGGCCGCGGGCATCGTGGTCGACTACATGAAGGCCAACGGCCTCGACTTCAAGACGTTTGCCGTCTCGGGTGGCGACCCGACCCAGAACTGGGCGCAGGGCCGGATGCAAGGCTTCATCGACGGCATCATGGAGCTGATCCCTGACGCGACGTTCATCAATGATGCGAGCACGGCGCTCGTGGTCACGTACGACCCGGCCAGCACCTACGACGCCTACAAGGCGTTCATCCAGGGCAATCCGGAAGTTCAGGTCATCGAGAACGTGGACATCGGCGGCGAGCATGCTGCCCGCGCGATTGCCGACTCGGGCAACAGCGGCAAGATGTTCTCGCTCGGCTGGAACGTCAGCATCGGCCAGCTCGACGCCATCGAGGCCGGGACCCAGATCGTGGCCCTCGACCAGCAGTGGGGCGATCAGGCCGGGTTCGGCGCCCTTGCCTGTGCCGAGCTGCTCAAGAACGGCAAGGTCCTCCCCAACACCAACTCCCTCAAGCCGATTACGACGGAGAACGTCGTGGTGGCTCGCGAGGAGTTCATGGCCCTCGCCGGCGGCTGACCGGCGGATCGAAGCTGAATGCAGGCCGGTCGACCGGGGTAACGCCTCGCCGACCGGCCTGTTCCATTTCCTGACACCGCCACTTCCCGACACCGCCACGACGCGAGGAGCGAGCACCGGATGGCCAATGACACCAGCGGGACCGCGGCAGCGCCGTCGGGCGCAGGCCCGACGGCCACGGAACGATGGTCGGGACGCGCACTCGCGGCCGGCGTCCGGGTCGGCGGCCTGCTCATCGCGATCCTGATCGTCGTCGTTGTGTTCACCTTCCTGAGCAAACCGAACACGTTCCTGACGATCACCAACTTCCTCGGCGTGATGCGCTCGATGAGCACCATCGCGATCGTGGCGCTCGGTTTGACGTTGGTCATCGTCGTCGGCGAAATCGACCTCTCGTTCGGCTACATGTACGGCCTGGCGTCGATCCTGATCGGCGTCGCCTGGATCGTTTGGGGCTGGCCGATCTGGCTTGCCATGGGGCTCGCCTTCGTGGCCGCGGCGGCCCTCGGGACGATCAACTCGTTCCTGGTGACGGTGCTCAAGATCCCCTCGTTTATCGTGACGCTGGGCACCGGCCAGCTCGTCTTCGGGACGACGCTGCTCGTGTCGAACACCGCAACGCTTAATCCGGCCTACCCCCCGCCGGGCAAGACGGTGCCGCAGGGTGAAGTCGACTGGTTCTTCGGCCTGTCGAACCAGGATCTCCCACTGGGAATCCCGATGCAGGCGATCTGGATGGCGATCGTCGCGGTGGTGATCGGGTTCGTCCTCAGCCGCTCGTTGTTCGGCTTCCGGCTCAAGGCGATCGGCGGCAACCCAATGGCGGCCGAGCTCGCGCGTCTGCCGATCGTCAAGTACAAGTTCGCCTCGTTCATCATCTGCTCGATCTGCGCCGCCCTGGCGGCGATGCTCGACTTCGCGTTCATCGGCTCGGTCCAGCCCAATGCCGGCGTCGGGATGCTTTTCCCGGTCTTCGCGGCGGTCATCATCGGCGGCGCCAGCCTCTCGGGCGGGCGCGGCACCTCGGTCGGAACGCTGAGCGGAGCGCTGCTCATTGCGATCATCGCGAATGGCCTCGCGCTCCTCTCGGCGGGTTCGTACCTGAGCAACTTCGTCTCTGGTGCGGTGACGATCGCGGCGGTCGTGCTCGATCGGTTTACCCAGAGCCTCCGGAAGTGAGCCGCGCGGCACTCGCCGCCGCAGCCGGGTCAACTGCGGACGGAGCGGTGGCGGCTCGCGGACTTCGGATCCGCGGCCTGCGCAAGTGGTATGACGATACGCGGGCGCTCGATGGGCTGGACCTCGATGCGCGGCCCGGCGAGATCCTCGGCGTGGCCGGGCCGAACGGGGCCGGCAAGAGCACGCTGATCAAGATCCTCGCCGGCGAAACCCGGGCTGATGCCGGTGAAATCACCCTGGACGGTCTGCCCTGGCACACCGACACGGACCGCAATCGCGTGGCCGTGGTGCACCAGGAGCCGCAGCTGTTCCCCAACCTGAGCGTCGCAGAGAACATGATGGTCGGCCGGGAGGGCACCCGGGCCGTGGTCCGAAAGCTCGACGACCAGGAGCGGAACCTAATGCGGGATCTAGCGATCCTCGAGTACGCCGACCGGCCCCTGTCGACCGTTCCACTGGCGATCCAGCAGCGCGTCGAGATCGGACGGGCGCTGGCGCGTGATGCGGCCATCTTCCTGTTCGATGAACCGAACTCTGCGCTGACGCAAGAAGAGTCCGCTGACCTGTTCCGGCGGATGCACCTGCTCGCCGATGCTGGACGCGTGGTCTTCCTGGTTTCCCACCGGATCGCGGAACTCGCCGAGCACGCGGATCGCGTCGCGCTGATCCTCGACGGCCTCTGTACGACCGTTCTGCAGGACGACGAAGTGACCCAGGAGGGGATCGCGGCAGGCCTCGTCACCGGTCAGTCCGGCCAGAAGGCCGAGGGGGGTGTCGTCGTGACCGTCGGTGACGAGGCCGCGACGGCACTGCGCCTGACCGACTGGGCGCATGGCGGAGGCGAGTATCGCGACATCCACCTCCACGTCCGGACCGGCGAGATCGTTGCGATCGTGGGGGTCGAGGGCTCCGGAGCTCGCGAACTCGTCCGGTCGATCGCGGGGTTCGAACGAGGCACAGGCCAGATCGAGGTCGCGCAGCGGTCCGGGGCATCGGCCGTGGCGGCCGGGACGAGCCTGGTATCCGCCGACCGGCAGACCAGCCTGTTCACGAACCTCACCATCGGCGACAACATGGTGTCCCGCCTCAGCGGCGAGATCACCCGCGGTGGCGTGGCCCTTCGACGCGGCCGGATGGTCCACATCGCCGAGGAACTCCGCGAACGATTCCAGGTGAAGGCGACATCCGTGCAGCAGCCCATTCGGTCGCTATCCGGGGGCAACCAGCAGAAGGTGGCCATCGCCGCGGCCATCGTGAAGCGGCCCGATGTCCTGGTGCTCGAGGAACCGACACGCGGGGTGGATGTCGGCTCCAAGCGCGAGATCTACCGGCTGATGCGCGCCTACGCCTCCGAGGGCCACGCCGTGATCATCTACTGCACGGAGATCCCCGAGGTCTTCGAGACGGCGGACCTTGCCTATGTCGTCTCGGACGGCCGGCTGTCGGATCCGCTCGTGGTGATGACGCATCCCGACGTCGAGTCGCTCGCGCGGGCGGTCACCCGATTGGAACGGCACGGCACGGAGCCGGCCGCCCCAGCGGTCGCTGGGGCCTCCGCCTGATCGCCGTTCCGGTGGTCGCCGGCCGGTTCGATCCTGCGTGTCGGCCATGATCCCGGACCCTCCGCGGCGGGTCGTGCGGACCGTGCTGGGGACGGTGGACGCCGCCGACCTTGGGGCCGTGCTGGTCCATGAGCACCTCCTGATCCGGAACCCTTCGTTCGTGGAGCCGGTTTTGTCCGCCGATCACGAGCGGGCCTACGCCCCGGTCGGCCTCGCCAACCTTGGGTGGGTCCGCCGGCACTGGACCAGCAGCGCCGACAACCTGGTTCTCGACGACGAGGCCATCGCGATCCGCGAGCTGGCCGCGTTCGTGGCCGCTGGCGGTGGGACCATCGTGGACGCGACGGTTCCCGGGATCGGTCGCGACGCGGAGGCGCTGGCCAGGATATCGCGGGCCGCCGGCGTGCAGATCGTCATGGGTTCGGGCGCCTACGTTGGCCCGACCCATCCCCCGGAGATTTCCGACCTCGACGAGGCGGCCATCGCCGACCTGCTCCTCCGCGAGTGGCACGGCGGAGTCGGCTTCAGCGGGATCCGACCAGGGTTCATCGGAGAACTCGGGTGCTCGTGGCCACTGGGGGATCGCGAGCGGGTCGTCCTGCGCGCGGCGGCCCGGGTCCAGCGTGCGACCGGGGCCGCGCTCATGGTCCACCCGGGCCGGGATCGTGCGGCGCCCGGCGAGATCGTGCGGATCATCGAAACCGCTGGCGCGTCCCTGGATCGCGTCGCCATCGCCCATCTGGATCGAACGATCACCGATCCAGCCGGCCTCCTTGAGCTCGGCCGGACCGGGGTCCATCTCGAGTTCGACTGCTTCGGCCTGGAGGGGTCGTTCTACCCGTTCGATCCAACGAAGGCGACGCTGAGCGACGCGCAGCGACTCGATCTTGCCCGTGGGCTGCTCGACGCCGGGTTCGGCGAGCAGGTCGTGGTGTCGCACGACATCTGCACGAAGCATCGCCTGGCGGCGTACGGTGGCCACGGCTATGGCCACCTGCTGGGCGAGGTCCTGCCCTGGATGTGGACGCGAGGGTTCAGTCGCGCCGAGACGACCATGTTGGTCGTCAGCAACCCGGCACGCCTTCTCGGCGTGACCGATCTGTCACGAGTCTGAGGGAGCGCCATGTTCTGGATCGATCATGTCGGCGTGGTGGCGAGCAACCTCGATGTCTCCGTTGCGTTCTATACGAAGCTGTTCGGGCCGCCGATCGATCGTGTCGAGTGGCGCGGCGAGCACGCGGCCAATGTTGCTCGCCTGATGGGCCGCCCGCCCGGCCTTGAACTGGACGCGGTCTTCTTCCGGATCCCGCACACCAACGCGATCTTCGAGCTGGTCCACTTCCGCGGCATCGACCAGGCGAGTGTGACGGCCGGCAACGCGGACATCGGGGCGACACACTTCGGGTTTGCCGTGGACGACATCGAGGCAACCGTCGCACGGCTCGGTTTGGAGGTGAGCGGCACGCCCATGCTGCTGCCGATCGGGCCGTACCGCGGTGGCCGGAGCGTCTACCTCAAGGACCCCGACGGCGCCAACATCCAGCTCATGCAGCTCGCAGGCCGACCGGGCCGGATGCCGGTCCTTCGACCGGGCGACCCACCGGCCGGCAGCGTCGTCGACGCTGCCGAGGCCGGGCGATGAGCGGACCGCGACCGACCCCCAGCCAGGGCCAGGCACGGGGCGAGGGCCAGGCACGGGGCGAGGGCCAGGCACGGGGCGCGCGCCGGATCCGGGCGCTCCTCGTCGGATTTGGCTCCACGAACCGGGCCGTGCTGGAGCTCGCCCTGACCCGTCGGTGGCTCGAAGTTGTCGGGATTGTGGTCCGCTCGGCCGAGCGCGACGGAGAAGCCGCCGCGAGCCGCGTCCCCGGGGCGCCGGCCGGTTTGCGCTGCTCGACGGATCTCGCCGGGACGCTTCGGACCACGCGACCGGATGTCGTGGTCGTGGCAACGGCGACACGACTCGTCGATGTCCTGCCGGTCCTGGCCGCGATCGCACCTTCCGGCATGCCGATCGTCTGCACCGCTGAGGATCTCGCGTTCATCCGCTCGGGCGACTCCCCGGAAGCCTCCGCGATCATTGAGCTCGCATCCGTCCATCGCATCGCGATCGTCGCGACGGGGGCCAATCCCGGCTTTGTGCTGGACCTGTGGCCCCTCACCCTGTCCGGCCTGGCCTGGGACGTGGAGCGGCTGCGGGCGCGGCGCGTCGTCGACGTCAGCGTCTTTGGGTCGCGGGTCCGGGCGTCGCTCGGCATCGATCTGACCACGGCGGCGTTCGAGGCGGGCATCGCGGATGGATCCGTCGTCGGCCACGCTGGATTCCCGGAGAGTCTGCGCATCCTGGCCGCGAGCATGGGCAGAGAGCTTGACCGCGTTGAGGTGAACTCGGAACCGATCCTCGCAGATGTAGCGCTCACCCTGCCCGATGGGACGGTTGTCCAGCCCGGTCGGACGGCCGGCGCCAACCAGTGGGCGACCGGCTGGTTCGCGGGTCAGCCGTGGCTGGAGGTGTCGATGAGCCTCCACGTCGACCCACCGGCAGCCGGGCTGACGACGACTGACCGAATCGAACTCGACGGCCGCCACAGCCTCCGCGTGGAGGTCGATCCGGGCTGTCGCGCGCTCCTGTCGACGGCCGCCATGATCGTCAACGGGTTACCCCGCGCGATCGCGGCGCCGCCCGGGGTCCACCGCCCCGGTGACCTGGCGCCCGTCGCGCCATGGCTCGGCGATCTGCCGCCGCCGTGGGTGCCTCTGCGCGATTGACCACAGGGCCTGCGGCCACGCTTGGTGCGTGCTGCCGACAGCTGCCGCTCACAGCCGCCTGAAGCGGACCTACCTACAGCCCGGTGACCGTCGGGCAACGATCTTGCGGGTGATCGACGATCCAAGCGTGCCTGCCTTCAGCCCGGTGACCGTCGGGCAACGATCTTGCGGGTTGTCGGCGCGAAAAGTGCCCTCGCGCGCGGCGCGGTGACCGACGGGCAACGATTTCGCGGCTGATCGGCGCTGCGAGCGAGTTTGCCCGCGGCGCGGTGACCGTGGGGCAACGAATTCGCGCGTTGTCGACAGCCGAGGCGAGTTTAGGTGCGGCGCGGTGACCGACGGGCAACGATGTCGCGGCTGATCGGCGCCGCAAGCGAGTTTGCCCGCGGCGCGGTGACCGTGGGGCAACACTCGGCTGGGAAGTCGCGCAATCCGGCAGGCCGAGCTTCGAATCGTTGCCCACGGGTCACCGGACAGCGCGTCCGTCCGTCAGCGCGTCCGTCCGTCCGTCAGTCCGTCAGTCCGTCCGTCCGTCAGTCCGCGAATCGTTCGGTCAGAGCCCCGTGACCACCGCTCCGGCCCACCACGCATACCCACCGCGTTGCCCGTGACGGCGAACGCCTTTCCGCTCGAACCCGCCCGGCACGCAACCTCAGCGATCGACGCGGTACTTCTCGATGAAGGCTTCATCCAGGACCCAGCCCAGGCCGGGCCGCTCGGGCAGGGTGAACTGGCCGTCGACGAGCATGGGCCGGTTCTCGATCATCTGCCAGAAGATCGGGTCACGGGCGGGCGAGAAGGCCTCCACGAACGTCCCATGCGGCTGCGAGGCCAAGAGGTGCGCGGCGACCTGGGCCTCCTCGTGGTGGCCGAGCTGGACATCGAAGGCCGCCGCGAGTGCCGCAATCCGACGCCATTCGGTCGGGCCGCCGCCCCAGGATGCGTCGTAGTTGCAGACGTCGATCGCGCCGGCGGCCATCATCTCGCGCATCCCGACCCGGCTGATCTCGCTCTGACCCGCGGCCACGTCCACGTTCCCGCGCATCCGCACGTCGCGCAGCCCGCGAAAGTCGGCGTGCCAACGCGTGGGCTCCTCGAACCAGCGGATCCTGATCCCCTCGGCACGGACGGCAGCCAGGAATTCCAACGCCTCGGGCACCGTGTAGCCCTGATTGGCATCGACGACGAACAGGAAGTCCTCCCCTGCGTGGCGACGGGCTCGGGCCAGGCGGGCCGCATCTACCACCGGCGGCTCAGCCCCGATCTTGAACTTCATCCCGACCATCCCGTGCTCGGACTGAAAGAAGTCAATCTCGCGTTCGATCTCCTGGCCCTTCGAACTCGCGTCGTCGGGGATGTAGTAACCACCGATCCCGATCATCGGAATCCGGTTGCGATAGCCACCCCAGATCCGCCACAACGGCTGACCCATCGCCTTGCCAACCGCGTCCCAGACCGCAGTGTCGATGCAGGCCATTGCCTGCATGGCGTACCAGCGTGGGCGAAGCTGATCGAACGTCGCGGGGAGCATCGCCTCCCAGACCAGTTCCGTCCCGAAGGCATCGAGTCCAACGACCCGTGGTACCAGCTCCTCGTGCAGGATGGCCAGGATTTCCGACTGGAGCGGCTCGTCCTCGTCCGCGTTGTAGGCCTCCCCCACGATCCCCTCCGAGGTCCGGACCCGGGTGATGATCGTGCAGCGGTTGCGCATCTTGTAGTAGCTGCCCTTGTAGGTGAACGGCAGCGGGACACGAAGCGGGATCGTCTCGATCGACTCGATCGTCAGGGGCATTTCGGCGAGACCTCGGCAAATGGATGGATCGACGGATCGGTTGACGGGTGTGCAACGGGGGTGCGACGATCGGAGGTGCAATCGTAACTGGAAACGGTACCGCCGCGTCAACCGTGATCGGCGCCCAGGCCACGCACCGCCCAGGAGACCCATGTCCACTGAGTCCAGACCGGTGATCGAGGCGGAGCCCACGACGACCTCGACCGATGCGACCGATGCGCAGCCAACGAGGACCACGACCGACGCGGAGCCCGCACCCGGCGCAACGACGGGCGAGACGACCACGACCGAAGGGGAGCCCGGGCCCGCCCGCGCCTCGCGACCCGCACCGCTTGCCGGCGTCCGGGTGATCGCCGTAGAGCAATACGGGGCCGGCCCGTTCGGGACCCTCTACCTGGCCGACCTCGGTGCGGAGA
The DNA here is from genome assembly GCA_031401015.1 of Chloroflexota bacterium. Classification (GTDB taxonomy): domain Bacteria; phylum Chloroflexota; class Limnocylindria; order Limnocylindrales; family CSP1-4; genus SPCO01. Next base: position 8,729 of record JANNQZ010000041.1, read on the forward strand.
TCATCAAGATCGAGGACCCGGGGAGTGGCGGCGATGTCTCTCGCTACATCCCGCCCGGCCGCCTCGGGACGGACAGCCTGTTCTTCGAGGCGTTCAACCGCGGCAAGCGGAGCATCGCGCTGGACCTCAAGTCGAAAGCCGGCCGCGCGGTGTTCGAGAAGCTGGTGGCGTCCGCCGACGCGGTCTTCAGCAATCTTCGCGGCGACCAGCCGGCCCGCCTGGGGCTGACCTACGACGTCCTCGGCCTGATCAATCCCGCCATCGTCTGCGTGGCGCTGACCGGCTACGGCCGCCACGGCGACCAGGCTCGCCTCCCCGGCTACGACGCGCTCATCCAGGCCGGATCGGGGTGGGCCGCGCTGACCGGTGCCCCGGACGGCCCCCCAACCAAGAGCGGCCTTTCGCTGGCGGATTACATCGCCGGGTTGACCTCCGTCCTCGGCCTGATGGTCGCCCTGTTCGATGCCCGCCGGACCGGCCTTGGGCGGGATGTTGACACCAACCTGTACGACTCGGCGCTCGCAATGCTCAGCTACCCCGCGACCTGGTACCTGTCGAGCGGCTTTTTGACGGAACGCCTTCCGATGTCGGGCCACCCGAGCGTCGTGCCGTTCCAGTTCTTCGCCACGGCGGACGGCCATATTGCCATCGCCGCGCCAAAGGAGAAATTTTTCAGGACCCTGGTCGAAGGGATGGACCTGGCCGACCTGGCCGATGATCCGCGCTTCGCGGACTTCGAGGCGCGTGGCCGGAACCGGGACGAGCTGATCGCCCGGCTGTCCGAACGGTTCGCGGAGCGAACGACGGCCGAGTGGCTCACCACGCTGCGGGGGCGCATTCCGATCGCCCCGGTCCGGTCCATGCAGGAAGCCCTCGACCCTGACGAGCTGACGGCTCGGGGCATGCTCGCGGAGTACGAGCATCCGTCATTCGGGACGGTTCGTTCGGTTGGGCTGCCACTGACGATGGGTGAGTTCGAGCCGCACTACGCCAGGGGTCCGGGCCTCGGGTCAGATTCCGAGGCCATCCTGACCGACCTCGGTTATTCGGCTGAAGCCATCACCGACCTGCGCTCGGCCGGCGCATTTGGCCTTGAAGGGGTTCCCCAAGTGCACGCAGCGACCGAGACCTGAAATCTGGACGGTGCCACGGCGGGTCGTCGAGCGGCCCGTCCGTGAGACCCGGCAACCCGCCGCGACTCGCTGTCGACGCTACAAGCTGAGCGGGCCGCCTGGATCGCCCTCGGCGCGAAACGCGCCAGCCAGTCGCTCCTGCCGATCGAGGAACGTCCGGCCTGGCCGCTCGGGGCGTGGCGTTGTCTGCCAGTCGCTGCCGCGATCCGGCACGTCCGCCGTGGCCGCTCCTCCGCCGCGGGCCTGGTCACGAGGGGACCCTAGGCCCGGACCTCCTGGCGCATGAACGAGACGTACGCCCCGGCGAAGCAGACCACGGTGAGCGCAATCAGCGCCACAACGTGCGGCCAGACCAGCAGCAGGCTCTGATCGAGCGAAAAGAGCGCCGGGATCTGCTGCTGAGCCTGCTGGAATTGGCCGATGGTCGCGGGCGTGCTGACCTGGGTCACTGTGGGGTTCAGGAGCACCACGGAGATCTCGCCATAAAGGGTGCTCGGCAG
>JANNQZ010000042.1:0-5568 GCA_031401015.1 Chloroflexota bacterium
ACCTGAGCCGCTTCGGTCCCGATGATCCGAGCTTTCCGGCCAAGGTCCGCAAGTTCGAGGAGACGGTCGCCGAGCTGGCTGGGACGGACTATGCCCTGGCCGTCAACTCCGGCACGAGCGCCCTGCTCCTCGCCCTGGTCGGGCTCGGGATCGGACCGGGGGACGAGGTCATCGTGCCGGGCTTCACCTACGTCGCGACGATCTCAGCTGTGGTCTACGCTCGGGCGCGACCCGTCATGGCCGAGATCGATCAGACGTTCGACCTCGACCCGGCCGATGTCGAGGCACGGATTACGCCGCGGACTCGCGCGATCATCGCCGTCCACATGCTCGGTAACCCGGCCCGGATCGCCGAGTTGCGTGCGGTAGCCGATCGACATGGACTGGCCCTGATCGAGGACTGCGCGCAGGCATTCGGGGCGACGTACGGCGGTCGCTGGGTGGGCGCGCATGGAGCCGTCGGGACCTACAGCTTCAACGAGTACAAGACGATCACCTGCGGCGATGGCGGGATGCTCGTCACCAACGACGAGGACCTCTACCGCCGTGCCTTCGCGATGCATGACCAGGGCCATAGCCCGAACCGGCGCGGCGTCGAAATCGGCAATCGGCCATTCCTCGGCCTGAACTTCCGGATGACCGAGCTCGAGGGCGCTGTGCTCCTCGCCCAGGTCCGCCGACTCGACCGGATCCGGGACCACCTACGCGCAAACCGCGACATCGTGCACGACATCATCGGCGAGGTGCGGGGCATCGAGTTCCGGACGCTTCCGGATCCCGCTGGCGACCTCGCCACGCACCTCGTCGTGATCTTCCCCGACGCGACCACGGCCGGTGCGGTGACCGCCGAGCTCGGGTCGAACACGCTCTCGACGAGTGGCTGGCACGTCTACACGCACATGGAGCACGTGCTGACCGGACGGACGATCACGGGCCGTGGCTGTCCGTTCGACTGCACGTGCACGGACGACCGGCCGGCTTCGTACCAGGCGGCGATGCTCCCGGCGACCGACCGGCTGCTCGAGCGATCGGTGAGTTTCTCGATCGGCGTGAGCGATCCGAACCTTGCACCTTTCGGTCTCCGGATGCGCGATGGCGAGGACGTCGCGCGGGCTCAGGCCGAACGTTTCCGATCGGTCGCGACACGCATCCTGGGCTAGCGACCCCGTCCGGCGAGCCAAGCCGCCTGGCGGTCAAGCACGTCATCGCGCACTCGACGCCTGGCGCTATGTCGCGTGGACCGGCTGTGTCATCACGCGAGGGACCAGCGCCACCCTCGACAAGGATCCTCCAGGCGCATCGAGCTCCAGCTGAAGGTCTACCTCACCGCGCTCACCGGTGAGTCGCCAGGTGGCCCGCACCGCCCCGTCCCCGGCGATTGAAGCCCCGAGCGCCACCGGACCGAACAGCGCTTCGGCGGCTCGGAGAGATCGCTCGATGGCGGGCCGATCCGCCGGCGTTGCCAGCGCCACGTCCAGCGGCCACGACGGACCCGGCCGGTTCAGGAGCCCCACGAGGAGTTCGGCGACCTCCCGGAGCGTGTCGGGCGGCTCCGGGACCGAGGTGAGTGTCAGCTTCTGGACCCGTGGCGGCCGCTCCGGGCTGAGCAAGACCTCGACCCTCACCCGGCCGCGCTCGCCACTCATCCACCAGGCAAGTTGGGCCGGCGAGTCGGACTCGGGATCGACCGACGGATCGGGTCGCAGGGAACCGTGGACCTCACGCAGCCCTTCGAAGGTGGCGCGGCGACGCGGCAACGGTTCGTCCAGATCGACGTTCATCGCGAAGAGGGCACGGGCGGCGTGCTCGTCCCAGCGCTCGAGGAGGCGCTCGACGACGGCCCGTGCGTCGATCGTCTGCGGCCACGGTGTCACCCGCCGGATGCGCCCGGCCTGCCGCCTCACGAGCGCGGCGAGCGCCTCGCCGACCGGATGGATCATCGGGACGTAGCGGGCGTTCGCCAACGCGATCACACCGATCCCCGACGCGGGGTGCCAGCGCATGTAAGACCCGTACCCCGGATAGCCGCCGCCGTGACCGGCGACCCGGCCGAGGTGGAGATCGTCGGAGACGAACAGGCCGTAGCCGTAGCCGCCGGAGAGCAGCGCCGGCACCGCATCCGCGGACTCCCTGGTCAACTCAGGGCCGACGGACCGGTGGACCTGCTGCATGTCGCGACGGCTGGTACGGGACAGGGGATGCCCCTCTGGGTCGTCGCGCGGCGGGAACGCATCTGTGAAGCCGGCGACCCAGCGGGCCAGGTCGCCCACCGACGTGAAGACACCACCCATCGAGGCGAGCGCGCCGTACGGATCAATCGGCTCCTCAAGCCACGCGTCGTCCCGGCGAACGTAGCCGAGGGCCAAGCGCTCCTCGGGGACCTCGTCCCGGATATAGGTCGTTGCGGTCATCCCGAGTGGCTCGAGGAGCCGCTCCCGCATGAAGTCCCGATACTCCATCCCCGCTGCGCGCGTCACGATTCGCCCGAGGATCCCGTATCCGAGGTTCGAGTACTCGAACCGCGTGCCGGGCGCCCAGGCGAAGTTCACGCCACCCCGCAGGAGTTCTGCGAAACGGTCGAAGTCGAGCCCCTGCTGCCGGTCGCCCCATGGGTCGTCGGTCGGGAACCCCGCTGACATCGTCAGCAGATGCTCGATGGTGATCGGGGGCGAGTCGGCTGTCAGACGCTCGACGCCGGTCGCCTCCGGGACCCACATCGCGACCCTGTCGTCGAGCCGCAGCCGGCCCTCGTCGCGGAGGAGCAGGACGGCCGCCGCCGTGAAACTCTTCGTCATTGACGCGATACGGAAGACGCTATCCTGGTCGGGTCGCAGATCCGCCCCGTCTCGGAGCGTGCCAAGTCCGCCGGTATGAGCGAGCCCGCCATCGATGACGACCCCGTAGGCGATCCCAGGCGCCGCCTGGCGCGCGGCGAGCCGCTCGAAGATCGCGTCGACTTCGGTCAGCGCATCGGACAATGACACCCCGGCACTATCGCAGACATCGCCGCTATCGCATTCCTTGATCCCGGCACGTGCCGCCGGGCGCGTCCGACCCGCTGACTTAACGGCCGTGTCAGGCAGGTACGGTTGTCGATCCGTCGTCGAGCAGCGGCAGATGGCAGCGGGTCGAATGCGCGGGAGCGAGGTGCGTGACCCCCGGGTCCTGCTGAGCGCACCGCTCGATGGCATATGGGCAGCGCGGGTGAAAGCGGCAGCCCGACGGCGGGTCGAATGGGTCGGGCGCGTCGCCGCGGATCGCGGTGGCCGGCCCATCGTCCAGCGGTGCGACACCGGGCACAAGCATCGATGCCCTCAGGGCCGCCGTGTACGGATGGGCCGGGCGGCGGAACGCGTCGAGCGCGGGGACATCCTCGACGATCGTCCCCAGGTACATGACCAGGATCCGGTCGGCGAGGTGACGGACCACGTCGAGGTTGTGAGAGATGACGATCAGGGTCAGGCCCAGCTCGGCACGCAGGTCGCCGATCAGGTTGAGGATCTGTGCCTGGATCGAGACATCGAGGGCCGACACCGGCTCATCGCACACGAGCAGGCGCGGCTCGACGCACAGTGCGCGGGCGATGCCGATCCGCTGCCGTTGGCCGCCCGAGAACTCATGCGGGTGGCGGGCCTCGTCCGCTGCACTCAGGCCGACCAGACCGAGCAGGCGAGCGACCCGCGCCCGACGCTCCGTGGCCGAGCCGATCCCGCCGATCTCCGACGGTTCCCCGATGATTTCGCCGACCGTCATCCGCGGATCGAGTGATGTGAAAGGGTCCTGGAAGACCACCCCAATGCGGCGCCTGATGGGGCGAAGAGCGGCCCGATTGAGGTGCGTGATGTCCGTCCCGTCGAACAGCACGCGACCGGCGTCAGGTTCGAGCAAACGGACGATGCAGCGCGCCAGGGTGGACTTGCCGCAGCCCGACTCCCCCACGATCCCGACGGCCGCCCCGGCCTCGACTGAGAACGACACCCCATCGACGGCCCGGACCAACTGCGACCGGCGCCCAAGCAGGCCCTGGCGCACCGGGAAGCGTCGGACGAGTTGGTCCACGGCGAGCAACGGGGGCGCAGACTCGTGTTCGTCCATCAGACGCTCCGTCCCGCCGCTGCGCCCGCTTCTTCGACAGCGCGGGCGAGCACAGTGGCCTGGGCGTGGCGGGTCGGCACGCCCAGATGACACGCGAATCGGTGGGCTGTCTGGTCAATCTCCGGCTCGAGACGAGGCGCGACAGTGGCGCACATCTCGAGGGCGACCTCGCAGCGCGGTGCGAAGGCGCAGCCCTCGGGTTCGTGATCGAGACGCGGAGGGCTACCTGGAATCGGGCGGAGTCGGCCAGCCGTCGCCAGTGACGGCAGCGATCCCATCAATCCCCAGGCGTATGGGTGAGCCGGACGACCGAAGATCTGGACGGTAGGCCCTTCCTCCACGATCCGGCCGGCGTACATGACGGCGACATCGTCACAGAAGCGACTGACGACGCCGAGATCATGGGTGATCAGGATGACGGCCGTCCCCGACCCACGCGTTACGCGAGCCAGGAGCTCGAGGATCTGGGACTGGGTCGTCACGTCGAGGGCGGACGTCGGTTCGTCGGCGATGAGCAGGGCCGGCTGGTTGATCATCGCCATGGCTATCATCACCCGCTGGCGGAGTCCGCCCGATAGCTCGTGCGGGAAGGCGCCGAGGCGTCGCTCCGCAGCGGGGAAGCCCACGTCAGATAGCGCCTTCTGGACACGCTGCCGAAGGTCCCCGCGGCCGACCTGCTCGTGAACGGTAACTGCCTCACCCAGTTGATCACCAATGGAGCGAACCGGGTTCAGGGACGACATCGGGTCCTGGAAGACCCAGCCGATTCGGCGGCCCCGGACGTGTTGGAGCTCGCGCTCGGGGAGGCTCAGCAGGTCACGGCCCTCGAACCAGGCCGAACCGCTGACCGTCGCGCTGCTGGGCAACAGGCCGAGCGCCGCCCGGCAGGTCGCCGACTTGCCCGACCCCGACTCCCCGACGATGCCGAGCACGCGACCCGGCTCGACGGAGAGGGAGACGCCGCGCACCGCGTGCACAGCGCCTCCGTCCGTCGCGAAGCGAACGGCCAGGTCCCGGATGTCGATCGTCGGCATCAGGGATCCGTCGGCTCGCCCTCATGGCCAATCCTCATGGGCAGCGTCCGAGGGTCGTCAGGTCGAGCTGATAGACGGGGTGAATGAGAAGGCCGCAATAGCCTTCGGCCACCATGGTCACTCGAACGGAGTTCACGATGGGCGCCCACGGGGCATGGTCGCGCATGATCTGGGCGTCCAGCTCATGCCACGCCGCGTCAGATCCGGTGTCGAGCGAGGCTGTCAATTCGTGGATTCGGTCGTTGATCGACGGGTCGTCGAACATCGCCCGGTTCTGGTTGTTGGTCGGCGTGATCCGACTGCCATCGAGGAGCACGCCAATGAAGTTGTCCGGGTGCGGGTAGTCCTGGAACCAGGGGTCGATTCCGGACTGAATGCGATTGGCGACGGTCGTTGTGACCGAGTAGTGCACCGAACCCGGCGCCAGCTCGACCGCGGC
>JANNQZ010000043.1:0-12334 GCA_031401015.1 Chloroflexota bacterium
ATGGCGAGTCCAGGAGGTTCCTCGGTCCCTCGTCCGCCAGACGGCGGTCTGCCCATCTGGCATGTAGCGACCCTTGTCGGCGCCGTTGAGCGGGATGACCCAGGCGGTCGCGGGATCACGTGGATGGGCCACCAGCGGGAAGCCGAACTCGCTAGGAAGGCCGGGCGTGATCTCCTGCCAGCTGATGCCGCCGTTGTCGGATCGATACACCCCGCAGTGATTCTGCTGGTAGAGCGTCTCCGGTTCACCGGCGGCGGGCGCGAACTTGTGGACACACTGACCGGTGATCGGCGGCGGGCCGGGCACGAAGTCGGCGCGGACACCCTTGTTGCGAGGCTCCCAGGTCGTGCCCCCGTTGCGCGTTTCGAACACACCGACGGCTGAGATGCCGACCCACATGCGCTCGGGGTCGGTCGGGTGGGGGACGATCGTGTGGAGGATCAGCCCACCGGCGCCGGGTTGCCACGTCGGGCGCGTCTCGTGACTCGTGAGGCCGTTGACGTGCGCCCAGGTCGCACCGCGGTCCTCGCTGCGGAAAAGCCCGGCGGGCTCCACCCCGGCGAAGATGGTTGAGCCGTGCGCCGCCAGGCTCCAGACGTTCTGCATCGCCGGGCCGTCGTCGCCGTAGGTGAGGCCGACGGACGAATGCGTCCAGCTCTTCCCAAGGTCCGGGCTTCGCCAGACCGCCGAGCCGTACCAGGGGCTACTACCCCCGGCCAGGATCGCATCGGTTCCGGGTTCCATGATCAAGTCGTGGATGGGCCACCCATCACACAACGGCCCGCGCAGCTTCCAGGCACGCCGATCCGGGCCACTCTCCAGGATGAAGGCACCCTTCTTGGTGCCGACCAACAGCAGGACGCGTTCTGTCATGTGGGCCCCCTCGCAAGACGTTGCGGCATCCGTCAGGTCCGCCTTCTCGGACGATACCGTAGTTCGGGTTCGGCTCGCCTGCACTAGCCTGTGCCCCTGTCGAACGGAGTGGCGTCGGCGGCAATGCAGCTCGGAAGGTCATATGAACCGCGCCCTGTGGGTCTCGCAGATCTTCTTGGCCATCGCCTTCTTGGCCCAGGGCTTCCTGAAGTTTGGGGCCCCCGCCGGTCTGCCTGAGATGCTGTCATGGGTCTACGACATCACCGGGCCAGGCGCCATTGCCATCGGCGTGATTGAGCTGGCCGGGGCGGCCGGCATGATTCTCCCCGGCCTGATCGGGATCCAGCCTCGACTGACGCCACTCGCGGCGGCTGGCTTCGTGGTAGTCATGGTTGGTGCCATCGTGTTCCACATTGGCCGCCAAGAGTACGTCGCGATTACCACCAACGTGCTGCTCCTGGTGCTGGCCGCGTTCGTCGCCTATGGGCGCTGGCGTCTCGTTCCGCTCCGGTCTCGCGCGGCGATCTCGTAAATTTCGGCGAGTGTTCGGGCGACATCGCGGGCTTGCAACGCCAGGTCACCCGCGCTCGGCGCCGCGGGGAACGGCTCCGCCACTATTCAGATCGGATGCATATCGCAACGCCAGGTCACCCGCACGCGGCGCCGCGGGTTACGTCGCGTGACTATTCAGATCGGATGCATATTTCGGGGCTTGTCGGCTTGTCGGCTTGTCGGCTTGTCGGCCTGGTGGGTGGCGATGGACCCGGCAGTTAACGCGCCCGAACCGCCCGCGCCGTATCCCGACCCCTTGGTGCTGCCCAGGTGACCGCGGCCCGACGCCAGATCATCAGGTATGCATCCGACCTGCATCAAACATGGAGACCGTCCCCTGGGGCTCGTGCTCATCGGCGACCATATGGATGTCAGCGGAAGTCCAAACAAGCCGCAGATAAGCGCCGCCCCTCACCATGGCGCGATGTCCTGGCAATCGTTCGACATGAGGAGGGCAGATGCTCGGGCGGTGCGGGGATACGCGTTGATTGGACGTCTGGTTCGCCACCGGCGCCACCGGCTCCTGCTTTCTCAGCGCCAACTGGAGACCCTAAGCGGCGTTGACCAGACGGTGATCAGCAGACTCGAGACTGGCCGGCTTCGAGCACTGAAATGGTCACGCTTCGCGCGGCTGGTCGATGCGCTGGGTGGCCTAGGCGAAGTCGATCCGCCTCCCACCTTGACGGCTCGATTCCTGTCACCGGCGGGCAATCCGGCCGGTGCGCCGGGAGGGTGGTGGCCGGACGCGCAGAGCCTCGAGGGCGACGAGGGCGACGAGGGCGACGAGGGCGACGAGGGCGACGAGGGCGGCGAGGGCTGACGAGGGCGACGAGGGCGACGAGGGCTGACGAGGGCTGACGAGGGCTGACGAGGCTGACGAGGGCTGACGAGGGCTGACGAGGCTGACGAGGGCGACGAAGGCGACAAAGGCGACAAAGGCGACTCCAAGTCCAGGTTCAGGAGTGCTCGGTGGTCGCGATCGCCCGGATCCCATCGAGGGTCCGGGGGTCGTCCAGCCCAGACAGATCGCCCGGATCCAGTCCCAGCCAGGCCGCCCGGATCGCGCGGCGCATGACTTTGCCGGAGCGGGTCTTGGGGAGGGACGAGACCGAGACCACGCGTTCGGGCTTGAGCGGCTTGCCCAGCTGGGACGTCACTGTCGCGCCGATCGCCGCCATCAGCGCCGGGTCGGCGATCTCCGTCGGCCGTAACACGACCAGCACGACCACCACCTCGCCCTTGATCTCGTGCGGGATGCCGATCGCCGCGGCCTCCAGGACCGCTGAATGTGAGACCGCCGCGCTTTCGACCTCGGCCGGTCCAACGCGCTTGCCGGCGATCTTGAGCGTGTCGTCGCTGCGGCCCTGGATAAACCAGAACCCGTCCGCGTCGATACTCGCCCAGTCCCCGTGCTGCCACGTCCCGGGCCAGCGCGACCAGTAGGTCGCCTCGTAGCGGCCCTCGTCATCACGCCAGAAGCCGCGGGTCATGCCCGGCATCGGCGCCCGGATGACGAGCTCCCCGACGGCCCCCCGCACGGAACCGCCCGTATCGTCGACGACGTCGGCGGCCGTGCCGATGCACGGGCCGGAGAATGAGGCCGGCTTGATCGGACCGAGGACGTTGCCGCTGACGATCCCGCCAGACACCTCCGTGCCCCCCGAGTAGTTGATGATCGGGCAGCGGCCCTCGCCGACCACACGGAAATACCACCACCATGGATCGGGGTTCCACGGTTCACCGGTGGAGCCCAGGACGCGCAGCGAGGAGCGGTCGTGCGAGCGGACGGGATCCTCGCCGTGGGCCATCAACGCCCGGATCACCGTGGGTGAGAGCCCGAGATGGGTGATCCGATGACGAGCCACGATCGACCAGATCCGGTCCGGCCCCGGGAAATCTGGCGCGCCCTCGTACAGCACGAGGCGGGCGCCGCGCAGGAGGGCACCGGCGATCGCCCAAGGCCCCATCATCCAGCCGAGATCGGTGAACCAGAACAGGGTGTCGCCCGCTCCGAGATTGAACTGGTGCGCCAGGTCCTGGGCCGCCTTGATCGGGAAGCCGCCATGGACATGAACGGCCCCTTTCGGTCGGCCGGTGGTTCCAGACGTGTAGATGATCATGAACGGCGTTTCGGGGTCGGTCGCGGTCACGTCGTCGGAGAACGAGGCCTTGTCCTCGCCGGCAGCTGGCGCGTGCCACCAGGCATCCCGGCCCGGCGTCCAGGGGGGGTCGATCGCGTCGCCCGCGCGCCGGACGACCAGCACTCGTCGAACCGACGGTGCAGCCGCGACCGCCTCGTCCGCGACGGCTTTCAGGGGGACCCAGGTACCCCGTCGCAGGAAGCCGTCGGCGGTGATCAGGGTCGACGCTTCGCAATCGGTCAGCCGCGCCGCGATGGCCGGCGCCGCATAGCCGGAGAAGATGGGCGTGTAGATGGCGCGAAGCCGGCCGAGCGCAAGCACGGCCACGACCGTTTCGACGAGCATCGGCAGCAGAATTCCGACCCGGTCGCCCGGCCCTACCCCAAGCGCGTGGAGTCGTCGGGTCGCGGTCTCGACCGCGGCGCCGAGCTCGGAGTTGGTCAGCCGACGGACCTCGCCGTCCTCGCCTTCCCAGGCGATGGCCGGGCCATCCGGATCGCGGGCGACCCGCGGATCGAGCGCTGCCTGGGCGTAGTTGAGCTGGCCGCCGGCCCACCAACGGGCCCACGCTGGACCACGGCTCGAATCAAGGACCTCGCGCGGTGGGCGTGCCCAGGTGAGCCCCAGGTCGTTCGCCGCGGCACCCCAGAACCAGCCCGGATCCGCGGCCGCCCGGGCCTGGAATGCGTCGAGTGAGTCCTCGCCCGTTGCCCGCAGGAACCGGGCGAGGTGCGACTCATGCAGGAGGTCCGGCCCGGGTCGCCATGCCACGCCGTCACCATCGCGGCCAAACATCGGCCAGTCGCCGTCCATCGCCACAGGGTACGGCAAGCGCATTCTCAGAAGCCTCCAAGAATCGAGCGCGAAGCTTGCAGCTCAAGGTCCCCAATCGGTGGCCGGACGACCGCCGTCAGCGCGGCACAGCAACGGAGTCATACCATGGCCGAACCCGATCAGATCCAAGTCAACGAGCACGTCGAGGTATCCCGGGCACGCACCGACGCCCGTTCCATTCCGGCCCGGATCGGCATCGTTGCCGGGTCGGCCCTGCTCATCGTGGTCGGCGCCGTTGCCGCGATGGGCGCGTCGCCGGCACCTGTGACGACCAACGTCGCGGCCCCGCTAGCGGCAGGCGCGGCGCCGCAGCCTGGTGCGCTGGGTGCGCCCGCATCCGACCTCGAGGTCGTTGCACTCGAATTCGGGCCAGGCGGGTTCGACCCAGCCGGAGTCGAACCCGGAGCCTTCGGTCGCGGCGGACTCCACGGTGTCACGATCAGCACCATCAACGGATCGAGCCTGTCGCTCAAGACCGACGATGGCTGGACCCGCACGATCACGGTTGGCAGCTCGACCACGATCTCCAGGGGCGGCGCGACGATCGCCGTTGGCGATCTTGCCGTGGGTGACCAGATCCGTTTCCGCCAGGAGAAGGCGGCCGACGGGACCTATACGATCACCGCGATCGGGGTCGTCCTGCCGGCCATCGGCGGCCAGGTCACGGCCATTAGCGGCAACACCATGACCGTAACCGGGATGGGTGGCACGACCGGCACAATCCACGTGGACGGCGACACAACGTATTCGGTTGATGGCACCAAGGGCAAGGCCCTGTCCGATGTCACGGTCGGCACGTTTGTCATGGCCGTGGGTACGCTTCGGGCCGACGGGTCATTGGACGCGGACGCGGTGCACAGTCGATCCGACGGCCCGCGTGGCCTCCGCGATGGCCGGGGACCCGGGCGCGGGTTTGGCTTCCATGGCTTCGGCTCTCCCGATCAGGGTGGAAATCCAGGCGCCGCTCCCTCTTCCGCGGCGCCAACCAGCGAGTCCTGACCTGCGGTCAGGGCGATCGGCGACGCGACGCGGCGGGGCGCGGGCCTTCGGGCCCGCGCCGCGCTTTCGATTCTCGAGACCCTCAGCGGGGCCGGCTTATCTCGCGGTCGACGCCGCGGTGGGTGCGTCGCGCGACCGGCGGACGCACACTGGTCGTCGAACCGGGTGGTCCGGTCCCTGGCGACCCATCGGCCGGGCGCACCACCGCGAACCGCTTCAGGCGGAGGGAGAATCGCATGCGGATCATGTTCGATCACCAGCCGCATCCACGGATCGAACAGCGAGCGAGGACCAGACCGCCGAACACTCGCGACGAGCACGTCGGCGTCAACGGGCGGATCGCCCTGGCCATGACCGGGGCGGTTGGCACAATGTGGTGTGCCTACGCGTTTGCCCTGCTTGCCCTCATCGTCCTGCCCGAAGCGATCGGAGGCGGCCTCCTCCCGTTCGTGGACTGGGTCAGCCAGACGTTCATCCAGCTGGTGATGCTGTCGGTCATCATGGTCGGCCAGAACATCCTCGCCCGGACGTCAGACAAGCGAGCCGTGATGACCTATCGAGACGCGGAGGCGACCTTCCACGAGGCCCAGCAGATCCAGGCGCATCTGGCGGCCCAGGACAAGGCGCTCAACACCCTGCTCGAGAAGGTCGAACGACTCGAAGGCCCGCGAACCGCCCACTGAGGTCGCTCAGACCGGGAAGCCGTTGCTCGATCCCTCTGACCTGCCGGTTGCGGGCAGTCGGGCGATGAACCTGGACCCGCCTTCGACGCGGTTGACGACCTCAATCCGGCCGCCGTGGCGCTCGGCGATCCACTTCGCGATGGCCAGGCCGAGCCCCGTCCCTCCGCCAGGGGCACCCGCCGCGCGGTAGAAGCGCTCGAAGAGATGCGGCAGGTCATCTGGCCGGATGCCTGGGCCGTCGTCGTCGACGAAGAGCGACAGGCCAACGGCATCGACACGGACGGCAACGCCGACCCGCCCACCCGGCGGACTATGGCGAATCGCGTTGTCGACCAGGATCATCACCAACTGGCGAAGTCGGGCCGGGTCGCCGACGAGCACTGCCGGCTGCGCATCGACCTCGACCCGGACCCCGCGCTCGGCGGCCGGTTTGCTCAGGGCCGACGCGCCGGCCACGACGACGTCGCCGAGGTCGACCGGCACTCGCTCGAGCGCCATCGCGCCCGAATCTGAACGGGCCAGCAGGAGCAGATCCTCGACGATCGAGGTCATCTGCCGGACCTCCGCCTCGATGTCCTCCAACGCTGAACCGACCCGCTCCACCGGCTCGGAGCGATGCCGGATCAGGTGGTCGATGCTGCTTCGAATGACCGTCAAGGGGGTGCGTAGTTCGTGGCTGGCGTCGGCCGCGAATTCGCGCTGGCGGCTCAGTGCGGCACGCTGGCTTGCCAGGGACTCCCGGATCGGGACCAGTGCCCGGCGGGCGTACACGGTTCCGAAGCCGAACCCCACGAGAACGACGATGAGGCCGCCTGTGAGCAGCACGGCCAGCATGACCCCGAGTGTCTGTTGTTCCGCCGTCCGATCCCCGATCACCTGGACGGTGAATGTGAGGCGGTCAACCTGCATCGTCTCGGTGAGAATGCGAACCGGCGTACCGCCCAGTGACGTCGTGCGGACGTCGCGACCGGAGATGGCGGCCGCGGTGATGCCGCCCTCGTCTGGCAGACCGGGCGGCGGCCGCTGGATGCGCGGCCCGCTCACGACGTTCCCGGCCGGACCCACAATCAGTGCGTACGTCCCGGATCCCTGGCCGCCAAAGATGAACCCGAACCGGGAGACGTCCGCTGGGCCTGCCCGACCGATCCGGATTTCATTCATGCGAGCATCGAGCTGCGCCATCCCCGAGCTGGCCAATGATCCGGCCACGGCCGTGTAGAGCGCAACGCCCAGGACGACCAGGATCAGCAACGTGGTACCGCCGCTCCACAGCACAAGGCTGCGGCGAACCTGGCGAACGAGCCGGCTGTCGCTGCCCTCCGACGTCATCTCGGGAGGCGGCATCCCGGTAAGGTGCTCCGTTCGGTCAGCCATCGGCCAGACGATAGCCGACGCCGCGAACGGTCTCGATCAGCCGGCCCGAACTCCCGAGCTTGACACGCAGGTAATGGACGTAGGCATCGACGGCGTTGGGGGTGACCGCGGCACTGAACGGCCAGGCCTGGTCGAGGAGCTGATCCCGCGACAGTGTCTGGCCGGGGTGGCGCAGCAGGCACTCGAGCAGCGAAAACTCACGTGGGCTGAGATCCACGGTCCGACCGTCCAGCGTCACCCGCCGCGTGGTCTCGTCGAGCGTGATGGGGCCGGACACCAGCTTCGGCTCCGGGCGTCGCGCGCCCGCCCCGCGCCGCCCGAGTGCTCGAAGGCGCGCCGCCAGCTCCTCGTAGGCGAACGGCTTGACCAGGTAGTCGTCGGCGCCGGCATCGAGCCCGGTCACGCGATCGCCAACGGTGTCGCGCGCGGTGAGCATCAGGATCGGGACCTCCGAACCGCCGGAGCGGATCCGCTTCGCCACCTCCAGGCCGGAGATGTCGGGCAGGCCGACGTCCAGCACGACCAGTTCAATGCCATCCGTGGCCTCGGCGATGTCGAGGCCGTCCCAGCCGGTCATGGCCGTTTCCACGACGTGACGGTCCTCCTCGAGCAGTCGGCGCAGGAGGCGGACGAGTCGCGGATCGTCCTCGATGACCAGGAGGTGCATCACGAGAGCGTACGCCACGAGTCTGAGATGAAGATGAGACGTAGCATCTGCCCTGTGGATGGACCCGGCGAGGCTGAACGACACGAGACGCCCGAGGCGCACCGCCGCCGCGCGCGACGTCCACCCCCCGGGATCAGCCAGTTGCCCTGGCGACGTCTGGTCAACCCGTTCCGGCCGCTCGAGATCCTGTCCGGGGACCAGGTCGAGACCATCCACCGGGCCTCGCTGCGCATCCTGGCCGAGATTGGCATGGAGGTGCTGGGCGACCGGGCGCTGGATGCGTTCGCCCGCGCCGGTGCCCGCGTTGACCGGCTGACCCACAATGTCCGGCTCGATCCTGCACAGGTGGAGGCACTGGTCGCAACGGCCCCATCCACATTCCGCCTCCACGCACGCAACCCGGCGCGGAACGTGGAGTTCGGGGGTACGAACCTGGTGTTCGGCGCCGTGGGCGGGCCGGCCTTCGTCAGTGACCTGGACCGTGGTCGCCGGGCCGGCAACTTCGCCGATTTCGTCGACTACGTCCGGATCATCGGCGCGCTCGACATCATTCACCAGGAGGGCGGTGGGCCGCTGGAGCCAACCGATCTTCCCGTGCAGACCCGCCACCTCGACATGTACCGGACCTTTGCGGTCGAACTCGACAAGACCTGGCAGTGCCTTGGCTTCGGGGCCAGACCGGTCGACGACGCGCTGGAAGTCGCCTGCCTGATCCGGGGCGTAGATCGCGACGCGCTGCTGCATGAACCGTCGCTCATGACCGTCATCAACACCAACTCGCCGCTTCGTCTGGACGGTCCGCTGGGCGACGGGCTGATGGAGATGGCATTGCATGGCCAGCCGGTGGTGGCGACCCCGTTCACCCTGGCCGGCGCGATGAGCCCCGTGTCGCTGGCTGGAGCGATCGCCCAGCAGAATGCCGAGGCCCTGTTCCTCGTCGCGCTCGCCCAGATCGTGCGACCCGGCGCACCGATGGTCTACGGCGCCTTTACCTCGAACGTGGACATGCGCACCGGGGCGCCCGCGTTCGGGACTCCGGAGTACGTCAAGGGGGCCATCGCCAGCGGCCAGATGGCACGGCGGTATCGGCTGCCCTGGCGGTCATCGAATGCGACCGCATCGAACGTGGTCGATGCCCAGGCGGCCTACGAGTCCGAAATGGCTGTCTGGGGTGCGGTGATGGGTGGGGTCAACCTGCTCTACCAGGGTGCGGGTTGGCTCGAGGGAGGCCTCACCGCCTCGTTCGAGAAGCTGATCATCGATGCCGAGATCCTCCAGATGCTCTCGGAGGTGCTCCAGCCGCTCCGCGTCGACGATGCGAGCCTCGGCTTTGATGCGATCGCCGAGGTGGGTCCGGGCGGTCATTTCTTCGGCACGGCGCACACGCTGGAGCGCTACGAGACGGCATTCTACAAGCCGATCGTGTCCGATTGGCGGAATTTCGAGACCTGGCAGGCCGATGGTGCCCAAACCGCAACGGAGCGTGCCAACACCATCTGGAAGCGGCTACTCGTCGAGGCTGTCCCGCCGGCGCTGGATCCGCCGATTCTGGAGGCGCTTGATGTCTTCGTCGACCGGCGCAAGCGCGAAATCACTGCCGAGGGCTGAAGGGTCGGCCGCCCATCGCATTCAGCGAATCGCGTCGGCGATCAGCTCCGCGTACAGCTTGGCGCCGTCCGGTCGCGGGTGGTACCCGTCCTTCCAGAAGAGCGCCGGCTGGCCGGCCGTCGCGCCGTGCCAGTCGACGAGCCGCGCCTTGGGATAGTTCGCGATGCCGCTCGCGATGACCCGGTTGTTGTGCGCCTCCCAGTCCCGCGGCACTCGAACGTTGACCCACACGACCAGCGGGACATCGTGCAGGGCGTCCATCACCGTGTCGAATTGGCCGGCGCGGAACGGCCCGTTGTTGCCGAGCTGAACGATCACGATATCGGCGAGACGACCTTCCGCGGCGCGGCGTTCGAGGATCCTGATCCCCTCGAAGATGTGGCGCCCCACCCCCGCATCCACGCGTAGCGGGCCCAGGTCCCTTGCGAGGGCCTTGGCGCCCTGGATCATCACCGACTCGCCGAAGGCGAGGATGCTTGCTCGGGGGGTTGGCGTGGCAGCGGCGGCCAGCCCAGGCGCGGGGTCCATCGTCGCCGCGGAGGTCGCCAGCGGTGCGAGGTCGATTGCTGGATTGGGGGTCGCCGTCGGCGACGGGGTCGGGGGCGCTGCTGGTGGCGACGCCCGTGCCGGCGTAGGCTCGGCGCTCGATCGGACACTCACGCCGGGTGCCACCACCAGCTCGTCGATCGAAGCGGTGAGCATCCCGGCTGGTGGAGCCGGTGGAGTCGCGACAGCCACCGACACCAGGAGAACGGACAGTAGCCCGGCCCCTCCACCGGCCAGCAACGGCGCAGACCATCGCCGAGCGCGTCGATGCGGGACCGGTGCGGGCGAGCGAACCCGGGTCCACGCACGACCCAGCGCTCCCGCCCGGACCGGCGCCTCGACGAATCGGTACGAGATCTCGGCGAGCAGCGCCGTGAGCCCCAGTCGAAGCGCGAGCACCGGCAGGGCGTCCAGGGGGAGATCCAGCTCCGGCCGCGTCAGCGCGAAGATCGGCCAATGCCATAGGTAGATCGAGTACGAGCGGGTGCCCACCCAGCGCAAGGGTGGGAGGTCCAGCAGCCGTCCCAGGTGCGCGCGCGGGTGGATGACCGCGGCGATGAGCACGGTGGTGATGAGCGCGAGGAGGGCCAGACCACCCTGGTAGAGGAATGGCTCGAACGCGTCGGCGGCGACGAAGTAGAGACACAACGCAGCCAGCGCGATCACCCCCACGCCATCGAGCAGCCAGCCGAGTCGAACATTGCCCCAATGCCCCGCGGCGCGCGTGCTTGCCTCGACTCTTCGGCGCATCCTCCGGCTCATGGCGGGTCCGATGGCCGGCAGCCCCGCGGGAGGCGGCACCCAGACGAAGGCCAGCGCCGCGCCGAGCAGGAGTCCGGTGAGCCGGGTGTCGGTGCCGTAGTAGATCCGCGACGGGTCGCTCGTCGGGTCGAACTGGAATGCCATCCAGGCGGCCGACCCGGCCGCCCCCAGTAGCGTCAGCGTCAGTGCCGCCCGCCGGCCCGCGAGCAGCAACCCGGCCAGGACGACGGGCCAAAGCAGGTAGAACTGCTCCTCGATCGCCAACGACCAGAGATGGACGAAGAGCGACGGGCGCCCGATCGATTCGAAGTACGACTGATCTCCGGCGATCAGGTGCCAGTTGGTCGCGTAGGCCACCGCGGCCAGCGCGTCAACCCTGAGTCGGGCGATCTCATCGGGGACCACGACCACGGCGAATGCCAGTGTCGTGGCGAGCAGGAAGAACAGGGCGGGGAGCAGCCGTCGCGCCCGGCGCCGCCAGAACGCCAGGAGGTCGATCCGGCCGTTCGCCCTCCACTCGGCCAGCAGGATGGCCGTGATCAGGAAGCCGCTGATGACGAAGAAGACCTCGACCCCGAGAAACCCGCCCGGAAGGCCGCCAAGCCCGGCGTGGTAGACGACCACTGCCAGCACTGCGATCGCCCGGAGTCCGTCGAGTCCGCCGAGCGACCCCAACCTGCGCCGATCAGCCTCGATCAGCGATCGTCTGGCGGCGGTCTTGGCGGTGTCCGAGGGTACCGGGACCGTCGTCGGCATCGTTCCTGCTGCTTGGGTCCTGGGCTTGCCGGAACGCTCCTCGGGCGGATGCCTCGGGGCGGGTGACCGCGAATCCTAGCGCGTTGGGGAGCGGCGCGTCAGGAAGACCGCGCGACGGGGTGGGGTGCCGAATCCATGCCGGCCGGAGGCCCTACGGCCAGGTCGGGAAGCTGAGCGAGATGTCGCGGCCAACCGCGCCGTGCACGACCTGGATTTCACCGCTGATCGCGTCGTACACCGTGACCGAAGCTGGCCAGGGGTTCTGCCGACCTTCGACATCGATCCCGGAGGCTCCAGCGGCGTACACGAAGCGCCCGTCTGTCGACACGGCCAGGGACGTCAGGAGGGCGCGAGGCTCCCAGTGATTGAGCAGGGCCAGCGTGTCAGCGTCAAACACCCAAACCCCGGTTGATGTGCCCGTCTCTCCTCCGCTGGACCGGAGCCCGAGCGCGTAAAGCCGGCGCCCGTCGGGCGACACGACGAGTCCCGGCTCTGCCCCAGGCCAGCCGCGGCCAGGGCTCCGGTCTCCGGCGAGCATG
>JANNQZ010000044.1:0-10832 GCA_031401015.1 Chloroflexota bacterium
CACACCGCCGATGCCCACCTCGGCGCTCGACACGCGGATCTCGGCGATCAGGCCAGCGCCCAGCGTGAGCGACAGTTCACCGCGTTCGCGGCCGCGATCGAGCTCGCCATCACTCAGAAGGTCGATCTCTTCCTGATCGCGGGTGACCTGTTTGATTCGAACGTGCAGCCGCGTCGCTCTGTCGAACGCGTCGCGGCGGAATTGAAACGGCTGGTGGGCGCAATGATCCGGACCGTCATCATCCCGGGAACGCACGATGTCTTCGATCGCGCCTCGATCTACCGCGCCTACGACCTGCCCGCCCTGGCCGGATGCGGACCGGACGATGACTTCGTGACGGTCCTGGATCCAGACCGCGGATCCGTCCACCTTCCCGCGTGCGACGTCGTCGTCCATGGACCGGTCTTCCCGACCAAGCGCGCGCCGCACAGCCCGCTCCAGGGCTTTCGTGGCGGCGACGACGGGCCGGCCGCCACCTGGCATATCGGCATGGTCCACGGCTCCGTCGCCATCCCCGGCAAGACGGATCGAGACGAGGTGGTCATCACCACGGACGAGATCGCGGCCTCCAACCTGGATTACCTCGCCCTGGGCCACTGGCATTCGGCCCAGACTGGCACGGCCGGCAGCGTGACCTACGCGTACTCCGGGGCACCGGAGCCCGTGGCTCTCGACCAGGATCGGGCCGGCAAGGTCCTCCTGGTGGAGCTGAACGAGGGCAACGGCAAGAAGTCCGTCACCGTCGCGGAGCACAAGGTCGGGCGGACCAGTTTCGAGAAGCGCGACGTCGACGCGAGCAGCGTGGCCAGCCAGCCGGGCCTGATCAAGACCTTGGCGATCCTCGCAGATCCGGATCTGGTGCTCGATGTCCGCCTCGTCGGAGTCAAGCCGGATGAGCTCGACCTCGATGTCGAGGAGATCGAAGCCGCCCTGGCGCCGGCTTTCCTGAAGGTCCGGGTCCGCGACTCGTCGCTCCCGGCCCTGACCGAGGGCACGTTACCGTCGCCCGACACGATCGCCGGCGCCTTCATCCGGGACCTCGAGACGGGCATCGCCGCCTTTGAGGCTGCCGGAGCCGATGCCGAGGCGGCCGAGGGGCGCGACGTCCTGCGGCTGGGCCGATTGCTCCTGGCCGGGCACGAGGTCTCGCTGTGAGGGTCCGCAAGCTGACCGCCCAGGACTTCCGGCGTTATCGCACGCTCGACGTTGACTTCGCGCCGGGCCTGACCGTCGTCCGGGGACCGAACGAGGCCGGCAAGAGCACGATCCAGCGCGCCCTGGAGCTGGTCCTGACTCGTCGCGTGACCAGTACGGCGGCGGAGATCGAAGCCCTCCGACCGTGGGACGCGCCGAACAGCGCGCGGTCGATCATTTCAATCGATTTCGAACAGGACGACGACGATGGGCGCAAGACCGGCCGAGTCGAAAAGACCTTTGCCGGCGGGAAAGGGACGGTCCGGCTTGATTACGACGGTCAGGCCATCTCGGATCCGACGCTCGCCGACCAGGTCCTGGCGGAGTTGACCGGTATTCCCACGGAGGGTTTCTTCCGCTCGACCGCGTCGGTTCACCACTTCGAGTTGAGCGACCTCTCGCGCGACGAAGGGGCGCTGCGGGACCGCCTCCAGGCGTCGATCAGCGGGGCGGACCGGGGCACGAGCCGCGCCCGCAAGAAGCTGGAAAAGGCGCTTCACGACCTGACGACCAGGGGCGATCGCAATCCCGGACGGCTCAAGGTCGCCGACCAGGCCGTCGCCGAGGCGAAAGCCGGACTCGAACAGGGTGAACTGAGCCTGGCGCAGCTCGAACGCGACCGGGACACCCTGTCTGGTGCGCGAGAGCGGCGGTCGGACGCCGAAACGGCGCTGGCCGAGCGGCGCGGCATGCTCGAAAAGGCCCGTCAGGCGGAGCGGATCACGGCCGAGCGGGCCAATGCCACGGAGCGCTACGAACGGTACCGGCAGGCGGTCGAGATCGCGGCCGAGATCGACGGGCTGGCGTCGAGCCATCCATCGCCAACGCCACTCGCGGTCCTGCGACCCGCGGTCGAACGGATCCGGGGGCTGGACACGCGGATCCGCGAACTCAAGGCCGCGCTGTCGGGCGAGGTCGCGGTCTCCTTCGAGGTCAAACAATCGGGCACGTGGCGACCGCTGGCACGCCTGTCGCTCGTGTGGGTCATCGCCGGCCTCATCGTGGCCGTCGGCTCGTTCGCCGCCGGCGCCCTGGGGATTGCCGAACCGGGCTTGGTCCTCACCCTGATCGGCGCCGGGATTGCCGCCATGGGCCTGATCCTCGCCGGCGTTGCGGTCTGGCTGCGGCGCACGGACCGGCTGCAGGGCCAGCTCCGCGATGTCGAGATTGACCGGCGGTTGCGCGGTCGTTCCGAGATGGAGGCGGAGCTTCGCCTGACCGAGGCGGGAATGGAGCAGCATCTAGGGACGCTCGGGGTAACAGATCCCGCGGAGGCCGAGGACCGCCTCAGCCGCGAGGAGGCCCACGTCGCTCAGATCGACCGCCTGTCGGCTCAGCTGGAGGGTCTCGTTGGCAAGGAGCCGGCTGAGACCCTGCCAGCCACGCGCGACGCGGCCGCCCTCGAAATCGAGCAGAAAACCAGCGCTCTGGAGGCACTCGGGCCGATCGCCAAGGAGCCAAGGGCGCGCGAACGACTCGAAGTCGAGGTGCACGACGCCGAGGGATCGGTGGAGCGCGCACGCGACGACGAAGCGAACGCCCGGGCCCGGGTCGAGGCCAACCCGGTGGATGCGGAGCAGGTCGCCGCACAGGCAGAGCGGCTCGCCACGTGGCAGGAGCAACTCGCGCTGCTCCAGCGTCGCCAGCGCGTCTATGCAGCCACGCTTGCGGGGATCGATCGCGCGGAGCAGGCAACGATGAAGACCGCGACGCGCTACCTCGAGGCCCACATGGTTCGTGACCTGGCGGTTGCGACCGGCGGCCGGTACCGTCGTATCCGGGTCGACGACAGGACGCTGGACATCGAGGTCCACGCACCGGAGCGCGACGACTGGGTCCCGGTGACTGCACTGAGCCAGGGCACGCTGGACCTCGTCTACCTCGTGGCGAGACTTGGGCTGGTTCGGCTGGTCACCGGCGATCGGCGGCCGCCACTCGTGTTCGATGACCCATTCGTGACGCTGGATGACACCCGCGCGGCCAACGCGCTCGACCTGCTCAAGGCCCTCGCCGTGGACTTCCAGGTGATCTATCTCACGACGTCGGGTCGCTACGACGCGGTCGCCGATGCCGTCGTGGAACTGAGTGGCCCAACCACGCTCGATACTGCCGCCACGGGACAGCCAGCCTGATCGAGCTCCTTCCGGCGGGTATGACGGTCGTCGCCCTGGGTCTCGTGTCGGCGCTAACCTGGGGGGCGGGTGACTTTTCTGGCGGCCTGCTCGGTCGCCGGGCACCGGTGCTCACCGTCGTGCTGGTGTCGCAACTGGTCGGGACGGCCATTGCCCTGGTCCTTGGTGTTGGCAGCGGCGAGCGGGTGCCGTCCGCACTCGACGTCGCCTGGAGTATCGCCGGGGGCGTCTTCGGCTGCATCGGGATCGTGGGGCTCTATCGCGGCCTGGCGATCGGTCGAATGGGGGTGGTGGCGCCCGTCACGGGGGTTCTCGCGGCGGCGATTCCGGTCGCGTTCGGGATGGTGTTCGAGGGTGCTCCGACATCGATCACCGTCTTCGGCATCGTTCTCGCGATCGTCGCCGTGGTGGTCGTGTCACGCATCGATGACGGCCGCGACGGTCCATCCGGCCTCGGCCTTGCCCTCGTAGCAGGTCTGGCGCTGGGTGGGTTCAGCGTGACGATCAGCCAGATTGGCGACGGCCACGCGTTCATACCGCTGACCATCATCCGGGCGACCGAGGCATTGCTGATTGGCGCTGTCCTGTTGGTCGGCCGTCAACCCTGGCGAGCGGAGCGGCGCCTGATTCCGGCGATGGCCGGCGTCGGCGTGCTCGACATGGCGGGCAACGCCGGCTTCATCCTGGCGGTCCAGGCAGGCTCGCTGGCCATTGCGGCGGCCCTCTCTTCGCTCTATCCGGCGACGACTGTCGTGCTGGCTGCGATCGTGCTGCGCGAACGGGTCACTCGATGGCACGTCGTCGGGCTCGTGCTGGCCGCCACCGCCATTGTCTGCATCGCGGCGGGCTCGGCGTAGATCCCGGTCGTGAGCGTCATGGCGGAGCTGTGGCGTGAACCCGGCGGCGTGAACCCGGGGGGGGCGGACCCGATCGGCGGAACCCGCCAGGCGGACCCGATCGGCAGAAACCCGGGGGGCGGACCCGATCGGCGTCGTGCCGCAGCGCTCGTCGGCAATCCATCCCGTCCCTCCTACAGTCGTGCCATGGAACTCTTGCATGGACCAAGGGCATCGGGTCACATTGCCTGCGAACATGTGCCGGCAGATCGCCCGACCCCCAGCGGTGCGGCCTGCGAGGAGTGCGGCAGCCGTAGCAGCCTTCGCCTGTGTGCGAGTTGCGGTCATGTGGGTTGCTGTGACTCGCAGGCCGGCCATGCCCGAGTTCACGCGGTCGATGTCGATCACCCGGTCATCTACCAGATGCCTGCCGGCACCGGATTCGTGTGGTGCTATACGGACGACCGCTACGTCGGCTGAGCCCCGACCTCGCGGACGAGGCTGATCGCCTCGAGGTCACGCGGGTCACGCAGCAGCACCACGGCGGAGAATCCCTCGGCTCGTAGTCCGCCATCGGCGGCCTCAAGTGTCGCTCGTAGTTGCTGGACGTGACGACGGACGACAGCTTCATCGACCTGGCGGCCTGTTCTCGCAGCATTGCGGGCGAGCACCACAGCTGCGGGCAGGTCCAGCACGATAGCGACGGCCGGCATGCCCGCCGCTCTGGCGCGGGCCAGGAGGGCGGCGCGCGCCGCCCGTTTCGTGTTCGTCGCGTCGACGACGGTCAGCAAGCGCGATCCCAGGCGGTGCGTCAGTTCACGATGGAGGCGCGCGAAGGCCGCCCCGGAAACCCGTTGATCCGCTTCGTCGCCCGAGATCTGGGCACGAAAGCCGTCCGATGACAGGATCTCGGACGCATCGAAGTGGCGAGCCGCGAACGTCGTCTTGCCGGCCCCCGCGGCCCCGACAAGGACAACGAGGCAAGGGTCGGGGACGGCAACGATTGCCACGCGTTCGATCGATCGCGTCATCGGGCGGCACCTCCCGCCCGTGAGTGTATCCACAGACCTTCCACAGGAGCGCCATGTTCGGGGATAACTTGCAGGCTTGTCGGCGAACTTCGTGGACAAGGGCCTTGTGGGCCAGCACGCTCGGGACGTACATTTCATCTCGCCCGAAGGGGCAGGTGCGAACCGCCAGACCGCACCGGGGAGTGATCCTCGGGACGGTCCCGGGAACCAGGCTTGAAGGTCGCAAGGCCGGCAAGTGAGGGACTCGGCGGCGATCAGGGACTGCGGCTTGCTGTAGTTTCTGGACCCGTCGAATGGCCGGTGCCTACCAGTTCCTTCGGGCGCTTTCGTGTGCCCCGACCGTGAAGATCGCCAGAACGCACTTCGCACAACGCCGCCGCGCGGGCGCCCGACGCGGCATTGCGACGCTTTGGTTTGGCAGTCAGTCGGTCCGGCCGCAACAACGCCTCGTCGCCGTCGCCCGATGCGACCCGACGGCAGGTGGGCGAATCGCGCGGGCGTCGGTGCCGCCCAACGGTGAAGGCGAGACGCCGCAGGCTGGCGCGCCCGCCCATCGGCGCCAACGCTACGCACTGCCAGAGCCGGCTCTGTCACTACCGGCGCGCTCGGCGCGAGGTCAGGCGTCGGCGCGAGGTCAGGCGTCGGCGCTGCGTCCCGGCCAGGGCCCTGCGCCGGAACCCTCGCCGTGGCGCCGTGCCGTACGATGCACCCGTGCCGAACATTGCCCTGCCCCGACCGCGCACGATCCGACGACCCGGCGCGGCGCTTCCGGTGGTCCCGACCGAGCCGGCCGCTCCCGAGATCATCGAGTCCGCCGGGTTGCGCTGGATCCACATCGAGTCGCCCCGGGCCGCGGATCGCGAATGGCTCGAGGCACAGTTCGATTTCCACCCGCTCGACTACGAGGACGTCTACTCACGCAACAACCGGCCCAAGCTGGACCAGTACGACGACTACGTGTTCATCGTGCTGCACTTCCCGATGTTCGAGAAGACGACGGCGCGGATGCTCACCGCGGAGCTCGACCTGTTCATGGGTCCCGACTACTTGATCACCCTGCCGAACATCCCGCTGCCGCCGCTGACGGCCATGTTCGAGCGCTATCGCGAGAAGGACGACCTGCGCCAAACGACGCTGTCCAAGGGATCGGGCTACCTGCTCTACAAGATTGTCGACACCTGCGTCGATGCCTCGTTCCCGATGCTGCGCAAGATGGCGGTCAAGCTCGATCGGATCGAGGACGACATCTTCGAGGGTCGCTCGTCGGAGATCGTCCGCGATATCTCCGAGGCGAAACAGGAGATCATCAACTTCCGGCGGATCGTACGGCCGCAGCGCGCGGTTCTGCGTGACCTGGAGCGGACCAAGCAGCGCTATCTCCAGGAAGAGCTGGAGATCTACTTCGATGACATCTCTGACGCGGCCGAGCGGATCTGGGACACCCTCGAGAACTACAAGGAGGTGATCGAGGCGCTCGAATCGACCAACGAATCCGTGCTGTCGCACCGCCTCAACGACTCGTTCCGGATCCTGACCGCGGCCAGCGTGGTGCTGCTGCCGCTGACCTTGATCGCAAGCATCTTCGGCATGAACGTGCCCGTTCCGGGGGAGGGGGCGCCGACGGCATTCCTGGCAATCATGCTGCTGATGGTCGTGCTGCTCGTCGTGATGGTCGCCTACTTCCGGCGGCGCGGCTGGCTGTAGCTCGACGACCGGCTCGCCAAGGGCGTCGATCAGCTCGGCAGGTCGCGCTCCGCCGGGCCGACGTAGTTGACGTCGGGGCGAATGAGCCGGTTATTGGCCGCCTGCTCCAGGGCGTGCGCGGTCCAGCCGGCGTGGCGGGCCAGCGAGAAGGTGGCCGGGAACAGGTCCGGCGCCAGCCCGACGCCCATCAGCACCGGTGCCGCGTAGAACTCGACATTGGTCTTGAGCGGCCGGTCCGGGTGGGTCTCGGCCAGCACGCGGAGCGCAACGTCCTCGACCTCGATCGCAAGCTGGAGCCAGTCCGGCTTGTGCTCCATCCCCTCGGCGACGGTTCGCAGCGCGGCCGCGCGGGGGTCGTAGGCGCGGTAGACGCGGTGGCCGAAGCCCATTAGCCGCTCACCCTTGGCCAGTGCCTCGCGAACCCATGCCTCGGCGTGATCGGCCGAGCCGACGTGGGCAAGTTGATCGACGACCTCGGACGGCGCGCCGCCGTGGAGTGGCCCCTTCATCGTGCCGATCGCCCCGGTGACCGCCGAGACGAGGTCCGAGCGCGTGGAGGTGATGACCCGAGCCGTAAAGGTCGACGCATTGAAGCCGTGTTCCGCCCCGACGATGAAGTAGGCATCGAGCGCTCGAGCCGTGCCTGCATCCGGGCGTGAACCGGTCAGCTGATACAGAAACCCCTCGACAAGGTCGAGCGACGGATCGGGTTCGATTGGTTCCTGACCGGCACGGAGCCGAGCGAACGCAGCGAGCGCGGAGGGCGAGAACGACGTGACAGCCCGGGCCTGCTCCACCGTTGGCGGCCAGGGCAGATCCTGGGTGGTGCCCCACGCGGAGACCGCCGTGCGGAGGGCATCCATTGGCTTCGTACTGGTCGGGATGGCGCGCAGCACCGTCATGACGGCCGGCGGGATCGAGGCGGTGGGCAACCGGTGGTTCGGGTCCCAGTCGCCGGTCCACAGGAGGTTGGCGACTGCAGGATACGTACCGTGGGCGACCAGGTCGCCGATTCGGTACCCGCGGTACGTCAAGCGGCCGCGTTCGCCATCGACGAAGGCGAGGCTGGTTTCCCCGGCGATCACACCCTCGAGCCCGGGGGAGTAGGGCCGGCTGCCCTGATCCGATTCCATGGCGGGCTGGGCGTCGGTTGCATTCGTCATGAACAGATGGTAGTCCGCCGGCTGGGCGACCGCTCAGTCGCGATCGAGGGCGTTCAGCACTAGGCGCACGATGAGCGCTCCGAAGACAGCTACGACCACGGCAGCGATGAAGCCCTGGACCGAAGCGAAGCCCATCTCCCGGGCAAGCCAGCCACCGACGACGCCACCGACCACGCCAACCACGACATTGGGCAGACAACCCCGTGCCGTCCGTCCACCGACCAGGGCGCCAGAAAGAGCCCCGGCGATGAAGCCGACCACGATCCAACCGACGATGCCCATGTCCAGCACTCGGTTAGTCTGGCAGGCTCGAGACGGTCCGTCGGGTCGGATCTGCGTCGGGCGCCTCGGGCAGATGCCGTTGGCGCACGTCGGGAGGCAGGTCTGCCGCGGCGGCTTCGTCGAGGATCCAGGTGGCACCTGAGCGTCTCGCCAGCTGGGCCGGCCACCGCCGCGGGTCGTGCGCACCGCCAAGGACCTCGCCAAGGACCGCCGCCTTCAAGGCGCCCGTGGCCACGACGAGCAGCGACCGGGCGACGCCCAGGATGGCCGGGTTCAGCGTCATCCGCTCAACGTGCGGTGCGATGTGGGAGGGTGCCGGGATCGGCAGCGCCCAGTCGGTCGAATCGAAGGCCCGCGACCCCGGGAAGACTGACAGCACGTGTCCGTCCGCCCCAACGCCGAGCAGGATCAGGTCAAAGACCGGCCAGCCGTCAATCGTCTCGAGGTCGGCGACACGTAGTTCGGCGGCGACCTGTGCGGCGGCCCGGGCGGCGCTCATCCCGTCGGCATTGGCTGCGTCAATCGGGAAGGGATGGAGGTTTGCGCTCGGCAACGGGATGGCTCCAGAGCGGAGCAGGACGTCTTCGAGCGGCCTGACATTGCACAACGGGTCATCGCGCGGGACGCAGCGGTCATCGCCCCACCAGACATGCACGGCGGACCACGGCACGGCGTCGCCAAGCCCTGGAGCGGCGAGAGCCCGGTAGAGTCCCGGCACCACGGAGCCCCCGGTGGTCGCCCAGTCCGCCCGTCCTCGCGCCCGGACCGCCTCCGCCAGGATCCTCGCGACCCGTTCAGCCGCAAACGTCGTCGCCGCCGTCCGCGTGTCAAGCACGACGAGATCGGGTTCGCCGACTCCGGTCGGCCGGCCCGCTTCCACCGTCACAGCGGGCCTGCCAAGTCGGCGGCCGAGCGAAGTGCGCCCATGGCGATCCCGTCGCGCCGGCCGGTCTCGATCGACTCGGCGAGCAAGTCCACATCCGTCCGTCGAGCGGCCCGAAAGCGGCGATCGAGGACCTCGACTCCATCCTGCCAGACGCGGACATGGACCGTCTCGGCCTCCGCGGTGACATCGGTTCGAAGCTCCGATCCACGTCTGTCCGCAAGAATCTCGACCCGGAGCGTGGTGCCGGCCGGCGTCGGCGAGACCACCGGGCGGATGACCACAGCGACGTCCGCACGGCCGTCCGATAGCGTCGCGACCAGGCCACGGCCCGGCGCCGGCCGCGCGTCGGCTCCATGCTTGACGGCTGGCCCGGCGCCGGCTCCCCGCTTGGCCGCTCCGGTCGGGCGCGCGCGGCCTGCTGCCGGGCCTAGTGGCGTCTCTACCGTGAGCCCCAGGCGCGACGCCAGCCAGGCGACGTGGTAGACGGGTTTGACCAGGTTCGTCGAGCCGGCCGCCTCATCCTCGTCGTGCGTGCTATAGGTGACCGCGATCCGTCGGATCGAGCCAAGGTACGGGAGGAATTCCGGGTCATCGAACGTGGAGGCGATGGCCTCCCGCCAGCGTGACTGGCGGATCAGGGCAAAGTCGCTTACGGCCAGGCGCATGGTCTGCGGCAGGCTGGCCAGATCGCGCAGCCGGGCCAGGCCGTCCCCACTCCACGCGGAGCCGTCCACGATCAATCGGTCGGCCCCGATCAGCAGGTCCCTCGCTGCCTGGCTCGCAAACGGGGGCTCGCCCGGCCACCAGACCGTCACCGGGAGGTCGTGGACGACCAACGGCATCGCGATGGCGGCGAGGTGCCGTCCGGATTCCCCGCCACAAGTCACGGAGATGGTTTCGGCGCAGATCTCCGGCGCATCCTCTCGCGGCAGGACGCAGTGAGCGTCGATCCGGGCATCGAGCCACGACGGACCGTCGGGATCTGCGGACTGGATGACGATCGTGCGCGATGGATGGCGCCCGCTCAGCGACTGGATCGTCGCCGCACATCGCTCGGCAAGCTCCGGCCGCCGGGCGATGTCCACCAGGTTCATGACGCTGGTGCGGGCGGCGATATGGCGACCAGGTGCGCCCTCGATCCTTGTCGTCAGGTCGGGGGTCGACCAGATTCTCGACAGCTCCCGTTCGATCTCGGCAATGCTGTGAGCGTGCGCCGACCAGCGCAGGGCCGGTTGACCAATCTTGAGCTGGGTCGCGGGAAGCATCGCCGGTCAGATCCGGCGCCAGCGACGGCCCTCACGGGTCAGCAACTCGTCAGCCGCCGCCGGGCCCCAGGTCCCCGCGTCGTAGTTCGGGAAGACCGGCGGCGGCTCGTCTGCCCACGAGTCAACGATCGGATCCACGATGCTCCAGGCCTCCTCGGCCTCGTCGGCCCGCGTGAACAACGAAGCGTCGCCCTTGAGCGCATCGAGGATCAGCGTCTCGTAGGCATCGGGCGAGTCGACGCTGAACGCGGAGCCGTAGGTGAAGTCCATGGTGACGGAACGGACGTCGATACCGAGACCTGGGACCTTGGCGCCGAAGCGCAGCATGATCCCCTCGTC
>JANNQZ010000045.1:0-4862 GCA_031401015.1 Chloroflexota bacterium
TTCCGGTATCGCGTCGACCTGCTCGACTCTCGTGTTCCACTTCGTGACGGGCTCGAACATCCGGACGATGTCGACGACCTGGTGGGCCTCCTTGTGGAGCTTCGCGGACGACGCCTGCCCGGTGATCGCGACCATCGGCGCGTGGTCGAGATATGCGTCGGCGATGCCGGTCAGCAGATTCGTGGCACCCGGGCCCAGGGTCGCCAGCGCCACGGCGGCCCGTCCGGTCAGCCGGCCGTGGACATCCGCCATGAACGCCGCACCCTGCTCGTGCCGGGTCGTGATGTGGCGGACGGCCGATGAGCGCGACAGGGCGTCCAGGATGCCCATTGTCTCTTCGCCGGGCACTGAGAAGACCCACTTGCAGCCCTCGGCTTCGAGGCACTCAACGAGAAGGTCGGCGGCCGTGCGCGCGGGGCGGGCGGGAGGCTTCGTCACGCACCGAGTCTAGCGCCGGCTCGTCGGGCCAATCGCGCGCCCGGACATGGTCTGGGTTTGTGGCGACAGCGGCCCACGGGTCCCGGAGCGCGACCAGGGTCGCCTCGGCACGACTTCGCCAGAACCGGGCGATCGCGCCCAGGGCGGGCCCGGTTGCATCGTGCCTCGCGATCCAGCCGACCGCCTCATTCGAGAGCCAGGCAAGCGTGGCCGGTGCGTCCTGCTGGAACAGGGCCCGGAGGGCATAGGCGCGCTCGCCCATCCGCAACGCGAGACCCAGATCGCGCGAGGCGCTGGCCAGGTCGCCGCGGACGATGACCATCCCGCTGCGCACCGGCGCGAGGATCGCTGATACCCACTCGTCGGCGGACGCATCGGGCTCCGGGAGCGACGGCGCCGTGCGGAGATGGAGCGGCAACCGATCCGGGGCTGGAAGCTCCGCCGCTTCATCGAGAAGGGCGCGCTCGAGCAGGCCGGCCCAGGCCAGGTGATACGGGCCGGCGATCTCGCGAAGCTTCGCGAGATACGCCAGGGTCCAGCTAAGCAAGTGCTCCCACAGGAGTGCCCTTCGGGCCTCGCGCCGGAGCACGAGGCGGGCCTCATCCGGCTCGGTCGCCTCCGCGTCGAGGAGGGTTCCGTAGA
Organism: Chloroflexota bacterium; assembly: GCA_031401015.1. Classification (GTDB taxonomy): domain Bacteria; phylum Chloroflexota; class Limnocylindria; order Limnocylindrales; family CSP1-4; genus SPCO01. The sequence goes on from JANNQZ010000045.1 coordinate 1,081, forward strand.
GGCCAAGGAGTGCGGCCAGGTGATCCGGCTCAGGGGGCGGCACCAGCCCGATCGCGCGCCAGAAGCCGGCGACGCGGTCGCGGGCCTCCCCGCCGAGCATCCCCTCTGCCCCGAGATGCACCGATGCATACGGATAGGACTGGAACAGAAAGACGGCGGCGTGCTCCGCGGGATCTGGGACGCCGGGCAGCCCAAGGGCCTCGGCGATCCGCGCATGACCGGGCAGCGGGCTCTCGCACAGGACGCCGAGCGCCCGAAACAGCTCCGCGCGACCGGAGCCGCTCAAGGCGCGCAAGCCGGATGGGTCGGCCGAGCGGGCCGGATCGAATCGCCCGACGCCCGCGGTCACCTCGGGTTCACGTCACACCGGCCTTCGGGCGCTCCGCCGGCAATCGAAAGGCGTCCCGCCCGGGCTTGAGCGGTCGCATCATCCAGTACGGTCGACGGGTGCCGTCGGGCGAGACCTCGCGGGCGCCCCGGGTCATGGCGAGCCAGTGTAGATAGACCTCGCGCGCCCGCGCGGTATCGACGTGGATGTCCCCGTAGCGGTCGTCCGGCTCGGCACGGCGAACGCGGACGGCCTGGTGCCAGCAATGCTGCCCGGAGACCGGGTCGGGGTGGACCGGGAAGGTGAGGTTCTGGTGTACGCCCACGTCCGTCCACCAGATGCGCTTCGTGTCCGGGTCGGCCGACTCGAACGGCTCCACCCCGCGCGTCCGGCGCATCGCCCAGGCGTCACCTTCATGATCCAGGGCGACCGTCGCCATCACGGCCCGCTGGCCCGCGTCACCAAGCTTCCAGCGGCCCATGTGGTGGCTGCAGGCCGCGACCCCGGGCCGGATCCCCTCGGTCAGCCACGGCCGGACGACGAAGTAGCCGATCTCCGTCTCCACCCGGACGAGGTCGTTCGGGCCGATCCCGAGGCGCCCCGCATCGCCCGGATGGAGCCACAGCGGGTTGGTGTGGGCGATCTCGTCGAGCCACTTCGCATTGGCGCTCCGGGTATGGATCTGGACCGGCAGCCGGAAGGTGGAGATCAGGACCATCTGGTCATCGGCCAGCGCGTCCTGGTGGACATGACTGCGGATGTAGCCGGGTATCGAGTGCTCCGGCCAGCCCCACCGGGTGAGCGTCGAGGAATAGAACTCGAGCCGGCCCGACGGAGTGGGGAAGCCCTGGAGAATCTGACCGTCGACAACCACCCCGACGGCGCGCCGCCCCTCGGCGTCCGGGTCCGGCCCGGCCATCGGAACGACGTTGGGGTTGGGCGGCTTGTCCGTCCTCGTGTAGACGCGCCCGAACTCGTCGGTCGCCGTGTCGACCAGCTGCTCGGCCGGGACGGGCGTCTCGTGGACCGCGCCGACGCCCTTGCGGATCTCGAACGCGCCGTAGCGGCGCATGTAGGCAAGCGGCGACAGGTCCTCCTTGGCCGCCGCCTCCGGCAGGCCGGGCACCGAGTGCTCGAACATGTGCGCGTAGTACTCATCCACGCTGATTCGGTCGCCCGGACGGGTGGGGGACTCGTAGAACTTGCGGATCCCGAGGGCGCCGTCGCGGTCGATCCGCCACGACAGCTCCATCCAGAACTCATTCTCTTCCCAGACCTCGCCGGGGTTCACCTGGCGCGTATCGGAGATGGTCTCGCCCAGGCGCTCGCGGGCGGCGCGCAGGACGGGCTGACGAAAGCCGATCCACTGCCCGTCGTACTGCTCGTACGAGTGGACGTCATGGCGTTCCGAGCCGTGGCCCATCGGCAGGATGTAGTCGGCGAAGAAGGCGGTCTCGCTCCAGGTCGGCGTGAGGGCCACGTGCATGCCCACCCGGGACTCGTCGGTCAGCGCCTCGATCCAGGAGAACCCGTCCGGGTTGGTCCAGACCGGGTTGTAGACGCGGCTGAAGTAGACCTCGAGCTTGCCCCGGCCTTCCTTCAGGAAGTGCGGGAGCAGGAACGACAGTTCGTTGAGCGCCAACGGGTATTCCACCGGCCAGGTGAGCTCATTCCAGGTGCGCGGATGGGGCGGCAGGTGGATCGGCTTTGGCACGAACTTGTTCCAGGCGTTGGGGTACGTGCCACCTGGCACGGCCACCGCACCCAGCAGGCAGTTGAGCAGGAACAGCGTCCGCGAAACCTGCCAGCCTCCGAGATTACCGGCGGCGGCCGAGCGCCAGGTGTGGGTCGACAGCCGCGTTCCGGCATCGGCCACGATGTCCGCGACCCGCGCGATGACCGCTGCGTCCACCCCGGACTCGTGCGCGGCGTAGTCGAAGGTGAAGCCGGCGTACAGCTCGTGCAGGAGCGCCTCGAAGGTGTCGAACGTCCGCGGCCGATCCGGATGCTTGGCGGCGAGGTATTCCTCCCAGTTCCACCAGCGCCGGATGAAGTCGCGGTTGTGGCGGTTGGTGGCGATCAGGTGATTGGCGATTGCCAGCATGATCGCGGCTTCAGAGCCCGGCCAGGGCGAGAGCCAGTGGTCGGCGTGGGTGGCGGTGTTGGACAGGCGCGTGTCGAGGACGATCACCTTGGCGCCGTTGGCCTTCGCCTCCACGATCCGCTGGGCATGCGGGTTGAAGTAGTGGCCGGCCTCGAGGTGCGAACTGATGAGCAGGATCACCTTGGCGTTGGCGTGGTCCGGGCTGGGCCGGTCGATTCCCGTCCAGAAGTGGTAGCCGGTCCGGCCACCGGACGAGCAGACGTTGGTGTGCGAGTTGTGACCGTCGACTCCCCAGCTGGCGAGGACCCGCTCCGTAAAACCGTCCTCGCCGGGGCGTCCGACGTGATACATGACCTCGTTGGGGCGCTCCTCCACGATGGCCGTACGGATGCGCGTCGCGAGATCATCGAGCGCCTCGTCCCAGGTGACGGTTCTCCAGCGACCCTCGCCGCGCGCACCGACGCGCTTGAGCGGCTGGAGGATCCGGTCAGGGTCGGTGATCTGGTTGAGCGTGGCGGGACCCTTGGCACAGTTTCGGCCTCGCGAGCCCGGGTGCTCCGGGTTGCCCTCGAATTTGCGGACCTGGAGCGTGTCGCGATCGACATAGGCGAGCAGCCCGCAGGCGGACTCGCAGTTGAAGCAGGTCGTGGGCACCAGCATGTAGCGCTTCTCGACCTTTTCCGGCCATGACTTCGAGTCCAGCTCGACCCAGTCGTCCCAGCGCTCCTTCGGCGGATAGGCCGCCAGGTGGATCCGGCTAGCGCCCGGATAGAAGGTCTCGCCGCGCGCCTCGGTGGCTTCGCGCGCGGCACTGACCCGGCGGTCAACGGCCTCGGTTGTCTGCTGCGGGGCGCGGCGCTCCTCAGTCATGCCAGCGGGACCGACTGGCCGGCCTGCACGTAGGCGTGCTCGTGGGAGAGGAGCCCGGCGAGTGCCGCCACGGCCGCCAGGGCAGCGAGTGGCGGCCCGATCGGGGCGAACAGGCACGTGGCGACCAATGCCGCACCCAGCCAGAACCAGCCCCGGAAGCGGCCGCGAGTCATCTGCCAGGTGGCGAGGTGCGCGTGGGCGGTCGCGTGGCCGAGGGTGATCTCGCCGGCGACCATCAGGAGGTGGAGCACGGACGACCCCGCCAGCAACAGCGCGAGCGCGGGTACGGCGGGCGGCTCCATGACCAGCGCAACAGGGATCAGGATCGCCGAGCCGGCGAGGATCGCCTGGGTCGCGAGGTGCGGCGGCAGCAGCGGGCTCTGCCACAGATCGCGCGCCTTCGCCTGGGCGAGCAGGTAGGCCGTGTAGACGGCGGTCATCACCGCGAGCGGCAGACCGGCGAGCGCAAGGAGCGCCTGC
>JANNQZ010000046.1:0-1826 GCA_031401015.1 Chloroflexota bacterium
GCTCGTGCCACAGAAGGTGTGCGTAAAAGTCGCGCCACGCGAGCTCGCTCAGGAAGCGCCGCCGCCCCGCTCCGGGGCCCGCGCAGCGCTCTGCGACGGCCGACGGTGAGATGAGGCCCCAGCGCAGGTCCTGGCCCAGTCGGGACGTCCCCTCCAGGTCGAGCCGGTCCCGGTCGATCGCGTACCGATCGAGTGCCCTCGACGCAGCCCAGCGAGCGAGGCGCTCGCGAGCGGCGTCCTCTCCGGGGGCCGGCAGCAGCGCTGGATCGGCGCTGGGCGTGATGGCTTCGAGGAGATCCTCGACCCTACGACCGTGGACCGTGCCGACACCCGCGATCGCATCGGGCGCCGCCAGGAGGTCGCGTTCGGGCCGCCCGAGCCAGGCTCGCTGGAACGGCCCGAACAGGCGGAACGGTCGGCCATTCGCGGTGGCGACGTCCTCCGGTTCGTGGATGAGCAGACCCGGGAGCGTGCCCCACACGATGCCGCTCCGACCGAGTGCCGCCGCGACCCGGTCGTCGCGCTCGCGGCCGTACGGCGTGTAGTCGCGGCTGGCGACGACGTGCCCCGCGCCGACCGCTGCCGCGAACGCCGGAACGACCTCCGACGGATCGCCGCGCACGACGGTAAGCGGTGCCCCGCGGACCTCGAGCGCCGTTGCCAGCGCGGAGACGCTGCCGCGCATGAACCACAGGCGATTGGCCGAGCGGAAGCGTCCGGCCTGGAGACGCTCGTCGATCACGAACAGGGGGGCGATCCGGTCGCCGTCGGCCTGCGCAGCGGTCAGCGCGGGGTGGTCGTGCAGACGCAGGTCTCGGCGGAACCAGACGACACTCGTCGTCACGGCCGTTCAGCCCTGCCCGCGCCGCACGTGGGGACCGAGCCATTCATCCACGGCTGCCCGTGCGATGGCCGCACCGGGGCGTACGGCAAGCTCGACCGCCAGCCGATCCAACGCCGGGTGGGAAGTCCCGATCATGCATCGAACTGCCTCCGCCACCTCGAGCGGGGTCACGCGATTCGGATCCGCCGCAAAGCCGAAGCCGGCCGCCTCGATCGCCGCGGCACCGTCGAATTGATCGGTCGAGAAGGGCAGCGTCAGCATCGGAACGCCGTGGGCGAGGGCTTCGGTGACGCTGTTGTTGCCGGCGTGCGTCACCAGTACGCTGGCCCGCCGGAGGATGCTCACCTGGGGCAGGTACGAGCTGACGAGCCAGTCCGTCGGCAGCGGGCCGAGGCGCCTCGGGTCGGTGGAGCCGGTGGCTAGCGCCACGCGAACGTCGAGCTGTCGCAGGCCGTGGGCGATGGCGGTGAGCACGTCATCGCGGGCCGAGAGGAACGTCCCAAGCGAGACGAGCACCAGCGGACGATCCGCATCGCGTTCGAGCCACGCATCGACCTCTGCCGTCGGCTGCTCCCGGCGGGGCGTCGCTCCGAGGAATGCATGGGCGCGCGGGAGATCTGCCGTCCGTCGCGGGTCGTGGAGCGCCTGCGGGTAATTGAGCAGGACCAGCGATCCGTGCGCAGCGAACGCGTCCTCGACCCGTGGCGCGTCCGCGGAGACGGCTTGCAGGGCATCGTTATAGGCGCCAGTGAACCTGTCGGCGACGCGCCTCGCGATCGATCGAAGGTCCTCCAGCTCCTCCGCGTCCGGCGTGAGCGCGGACGGCCAGGCGCCAGGGACGCCGTAGGTCTCGCCCGCGAGGGGGAGCTGCCGCGGATGGCCCAGGATGACGTCAGCGTACGGAACTCCGGCCGCACGAAGGCCGATGGTCGCCCCGAACGCGAGGTGGTCGACGAGGATCGCGTCCGGTCGAACCTGTCGG
>JANNQZ010000047.1:0-5727 GCA_031401015.1 Chloroflexota bacterium
CGGCGCCGTCGTGGCGGCGCTCCCTCGGCTCGTCCGGGGTTGCGCTCCAGGTCCCCCCGTCTTGGGGCGGTCTTGCTGGCCGTCGGCCTGCTCCATGTCGGGACGATCGCGGGCTTCACGTTTCTGTCGCTGCGCATCGAAGCCCTGGGCGGGTCGCCAGCACAGATCGCGCTTTCGTCTGGCCTGTCGGCCGGGATCGAGATCCCTGCGATGTTCGTGATGGGTGGCCTGGCGCAGCGGTTCGGGCTTCGGGTCATCTTTACCATCGGCGCCCTCCTCTACGCCTTGTGTCTGGCCAGCTGGACGGTGCTCGACGCGCCGCTCGCCATCGTCGCGACCCGCGCGATCACCGGGCTGGCCTACTCGGGCATCGTCGTAGCAGTGGTGCTGACGATCGCGACGCTGCTGCCGGCCGAACTCCAGGCTACGGGCCAGTCGCTTCTCCAGACCATCACGTTTGGCTTTGCCGCCGTCGTCGCCAACGTGCTTGGCGGTCTCCTGTACGAGGGCGTGGGCCACGTCGCCGTGTTCGGTATCGGCGCGGTCCTTGCGGTCGGGGCCGCGGTCGTGGGATGGCTGGTCTTCCCGGTCGGTCCGCGAGGGCGGGCGTCACCCCCGACCGCTCATCTTGATGAACCTCCGGCGCCGTAGCATAGGCGCGGACAGAGGAGGACTGATGCGGACCTGGGGCGGACGATTCACCGGCGAGACCGATACGCGCGCGGCGGACTTCACCCGCTCGATCGAGGTGGACGCGGCCCTGGCGGCGGACGACATCGCGGGTTCGATCGCGCACGTTCATGGGCTCGGGCGCGCAGGTGTTGTCAGCGCGGAGGAGGTTACCGAGCTGGTCGGCGGCCTGACTGCCCTTGCGGAGGAGGTGGCGGCCGGCCGCCTGGCCTGGGACCCGGCCCTCGAGGACGTCCATATGAACCTGGAGGCCGCCCTCACCAAGAAGGTCGGGCCGGTCGCCGGCAAGCTGCATACGGGTCGGTCGCGAAATGACCAGGTCGCGACGGACCTGCGCCTGTGGACCCGCCGGGCGATCGACGACCTGGACGCTGCGTTGGTGGGCTTCGAACGGTCCCTCGTGGGTCTGGCTGAGCGACATGGTTCTGCCGTCCTCCCGGGCACGACGCACATCCAGCCGGCACAGCCCGTCCTGTTTGCTCATCACCTGCTGGCCTACGTCGAGATGGCCGAGCGCGATCGGGGCCGGCTCGCCGACGCTCGGCGCAGGGCCAACGTCTCGCCCCTCGGCGCCGGAGCCCTGGCCGGTGCCGGCTATCCGCTGGATCGAGAGACGACGGCCGCCGAGCTTGGCTTCGATGGGGTGACAACGAACTCGATGGACGCAGTTTCCGATCGCGACTTCGTCGTCGAGACGCTGGCCGCCGTGGCCCTTGGCATGGTCCACCTGAGTCGGCTCGCCGAGGAGATCACGTGGTGGTCGAACCCGCGGTTCGGGTTCGTCCGCGTCGCCGACGCGTTCTCGACGGGCAGCTCGATCATGCCCAACAAGAAGAACCCGGACCCGGCCGAGCTGGTCCGCGGCCGCGCGGCCCGCGTCATCGGGGAGCTGACCGGATCGCTCGCGCTGCTCAAGGGCTTGCCTCTGACGTACCAGCGAGACCTTCAGGAGGGAGTCGAGCCCCTGTTCCGTGCCGTGTCAAGCTTCGAGGCCTCGCTTGGGATCCTGTGCGGCCTGCTGGACACGCTGTCGGTCGATGCCGATCGAATGCGCGAGGCGGCCGGCGAAGGCCACACGACCGCCACGGCCGTTGCCGACGCCCTGGTCCGGCGCGGCATCCCGTTCCGGGTAGCGCATCACATCGTCGGGGCACTCGTGGCGGGCGCGGAGGAGGTCGGGCTCGGGCTCGACGAGATCACGGACCCGATGGTCGGCTCAGCCCTGGCGGCGAGCGGCGATCCTGGCGCGCAGATGCTCGCGCAGGACCCGGGGATCGCCGACCACCTCCGCACCGCTGCCTCGATTGACGGTGCATTGGCGACCTGCGACGTCATCGGCGGGACGGCCCCGGCTCGGGTCGCCCAGGCCCTCGCGAGTGCGCGGCAGCGACTCGGCCAGGTCGCTCACGGTCGCAACTCCAAGGCGATGACGTGCCTCGGACGCACGACCCCGAAGTGTCGGTGATCCAGCGTCGCAACCTTCGGCTCGCCTGACCGCTCGGCCAGGGCGATGACACTGGCGTCGACGACGCCGAGGTCCAGGTCCGCGTACTCGTGCTGCAATTCACGGCAGCGCGCCAGGTCGGCACGGCTGGGCGACTCCACGCGGAAGGCGTCGGCGATCACGTCGTCGAGGAAGGTCAGCCAGGCCCCCGGTCCCAGGCGTCGACCACACCAGTAATCGAGTTCGGCGAGCACGAGCGCCGGCACAACCAGGTCCTCCGACGCCTCGGTCAGGAGGCCGGCACAGGCCTGGTGGTCAGGGTCGGCTGCATCGATCGCGGCGAGGAGCGGGCCCGTGTCGAGGATCAGGGCCATTCAGCGGGGCGGCTCGGCGACTGGCTGGGCGGTCACGTCCGCAGCGCGCAATCCGTCTGTAGAGCGACCGTAGCCCACGCTTGGCCGTCGGGCTGCCCGAAGGGCGACGGCCTTCTCATCGGCCGCCTCGCGAAGGATGGAGGCCAGCGAGGCGCCGCGGCGATCGGCCTCCGACTGGAGGGTCGCCAGGGTGCCTTCGTCAGCTGTCAGGGTGGTTCGGCGCTGCATGATGCACGATGTTTGCATCACGCATCGCACTTGTCAACATCCGGTGGTCGGCGCACGACCGGGCCGCCACCGCGGCGGCTGTGCCGGAGAGCGGGACGCCGACCGCCGAGCCAGCCTAGTACCATCACGAACGATGACGCTCACGCTCGAGACGATCATGGCCGCGCCCAAGGCGATGCTCCATGACCATCTGGACGGCGGCCTGCGACCGGCGACCATGATCGATCTCGCCGCGGAGTTCGGATACGGCGGGCTCCCGTCCACCGACCCGGACGCCCTCGCGGCGCACATCCGCCGTGGCGCAGACCGCAAGAGCCTCGAGCTCTACCTTGAGACCTTCGCGCACACCGTGGGGGTTATGCAGGAGCGCGACGCGATTATCCGCGTAGCCGCCGAGTGCGCGGAGGACCTGGCGGCCGACGGCGTGGTCTATGCCGAGATCCGGATGGCTCCCGAGCTTTGCACGGAACGTGGCCTGACCCTTGACGAGGTTCAGGCCGCCATCCTTGAGGGATACCGACTCGGCGCGGAGCGGGCCGGCGCGGCCGGTCACCCCATCGTCGTTCGCTCACTGGTGACGGCCATGCGCCAGGCGGCGCGCTCCGTGGAAGTCGCCGAGTGCGCGGTCCGCTGGCGCGATGCCGGCGTCGTCGGGTTCGATATCGCCGGCCCTGAGGCCGGCTACCGGCCCACCCGTCATCTCGATGCCTTCGATCTCGTCCGTCGCGAGAACTTCCACATCACGATCCACGCCGGCGAGTCGTTCGGGCTGCCGTCGATCTGGGAGGCGCTCCAGTTCTGCGGCGCCGAGCGGCTGGGGCACGGGGTCCGGATCATCGACGACATGACGACCCGGGCCGACGGCTCCGTCGAGCTCGGTCGACTGTCGACGTTCGTGCGCGACCGCCGCGTGCCCCTCGAAATGTGTCCAACATCGAACGTCCACACGGGCGCGGCGGCGTCGATCGAGGAACACCCGATCGATCTCCTCCGCCGCCTCCGCTTCCGGGTCACCGTCAGCACGGACAACCGCCTGATGAGCGGCGTGAGCCTGTCGAGCGAGTTCGCGGCGCTGGACGCGGCCTTCGGGATCGGCCTTGGCGAGATGGAGTGGCTCACGATCAACGCGCTGAAGTCGGCCTTTGCGCCCTTCGACGAGCGCCTCCGCCTGATCAACGAGGTGGTCAAGCCGGGCTACGCGCACTTCCGCGCGGAGCAGTCACGGGTCGTCGCCGGATAGGCGAAGTTGTCAGCCCACGCGGCGCCGTCGATCGCTGTGATTGGGACGCCCAGGAACGGGAACCTCCGGTCGGACAATATGCGGTTGATCGTGCCGGATTGCGGTGTGGAGCCGGTAACGACCCTGGAGCCCAAGCGCGACTGGCAGGCGACGCCGGATACGGAGCGCATGTCCCCGTGGGTCCTCGCGAGGTTGCAGCGACTTGGGGGCACCAAATGCTCTCGAGTGGCCATTCGATGGCCCCTTGGGTTGCTCGTGTCGCCTGGCAGTCGCACACCCTCACGATTGAAGGTGCTACGTCGTTGCGACCGGCCAGGCTGCCTGATCCAGCATGAGCGAACTCCCCGCGAATGGCACCCGTCGGTTGGTCGCCGACGGAGCGGGCATCATCCGCCGAGCGCCCCCGAGACTTCGCGAATCGTCCCCACGAAGCCGAGCGCCACGGCGGCGAGCAGCGCCGTCCGCCCGATGATCGTCAGGCGCCTTGGCGGGGCTTCGCCGCGATGCCGGAGGACCCACCGGGCGAGCGTCGCCAACCCCACGACGATGAGACCGACCCCGACCGGCAGCGCCCCAGGCTGCAGGAAGCCGGCGACGACGAATGGCAGGACCAGCACCCCACCGATCAGGGTCAGGATCACGTACGCGATTGTCGATCGGGCTTGCGGAGCTGCAGATCGCGGCAGCCGTCTGTCCAGCCAGTCGTCGACCATGGCGATCGAAAGCCCAATGACGGCGACCAGGGCGACCAGCATGGCGACGACCACCGCGTTGTGATCGAGGATTCTGAAGTCCCGGTTTTCTTCCTGAATCAGGACGCCCGCACCGAGGGCAACGGATACCGGCACGGTCAGGATCGCCCGAGCGAGGCCGGCGCCAGGGATCCATGGACTGACGACCACCCAGACCGTCCCCGCGAATGGCCCAAGGAACAGGCCGGCGAAGATCAGACCGGCGCTACCCCCCAGCGTGATGTCGCCAATTCGATTGCCGTTTTCGGTCAGGGCGCCCACCGAGTCTGGGACCACGAGCGTCGCCAGCCGCATGACCAGACGGCCGCCAAGGCCCGCCACGAGGAGCCCCACGACGAGGCTCGCAAGTCCGCCCCGGGCGATGTCTCGCAGGATCTCGTTGAGGGGCGAGGCCGCTGGCCCAGCCTCCGCCTCCACGACCGTCCGCGCAGTCGAAACCGCCACCACATCCACGCTGCGATACCTCGATGCGCGCTATATCGATGGAGATCATATCTGGAGGAACATCGCCCGGTTCAAGCCGCCGCCTCTCTGGAACGCGGGGCGGACCAATGAACCGGCGCGTGCACCTCATCTGATGCGAGGGGACCTCATGGAACGCGGGAAGGACCAACGCAACCGGCGGGTCGACCGCGGGAGGACGGTCGGCAGTTGGTTGGCACGTTGGGCGGGCCAACCAACCGAGGAAGGCGGCCGCCAGCGCCGGCACGGTTACACCGCCGGTCGGACGGCGCGTTGAGCGTTCCGAGCCACGGTTTCCGGCGCGTTGAGCGTTCCGAGCCACGGTTCCGGGGCTCGGCCACGGGTCTGAGCCCGGGTCGACCATGGTCAGCATTCACGATTCGAGGCTGCTCACAGCGGAAACTGTGCCTCGCCCAGGCACCGACTGTGTCCAGGGATGCGCGCCAGGCTCAGACCGTCGCTGGCTCCGGGTCCGTGACCTTCGTTGGCAGATCCGCCAGGAGCGGGTCCGTCCAGGTCCAGGCCGCGCCGTGGTGC
>JANNQZ010000048.1:0-2965 GCA_031401015.1 Chloroflexota bacterium
CTGCCGACCCCGCCGAGGGCCATTTCCACCCTGGGTGGGCGCCAGACCGGGCAGATCAAGGACGGACGGCTCAGAAGTGTACCCTTCGACCATCGAATCGGGGTGATATCGCCACTCGCGAGCCCACTTTACCTCGCCCAGCGGCCGATACTTGACTCCTTGGCGCTGTTTGTTCTTCTGGACAGAACGCTCACGGTCGAGGCCACCGATCGGCGCACCGCCGGCCGCTTCAGCGAACCAGGAACCCCACGAACAGCATCACGACCCCGGCTGCGGCGATGGCGCCCCCGATCCGCGCTTGCCGGCGCAGCAGTTCCATGGCGACTGAGGCCCCGGTCCGGCCGTCGTCGCGAACTCCGCCTCGCCATGATTGATAGCGGGCCACGTTCTGATCCTCGTCCTTAAGTGCCTGGAGTCGGCGCCACGGGCCCACGGCTCGCCGATAGCCGACCGCCATCAAGGCGATTCCGGCCACCCACAGCGCAAGGTTCAGTGGTCCCATCCGTCAGGCACCCGGCGTGGCGTCGAGGCGGGCGCGGACGGCGGCCTGCACGAGCGCGGCGTTGGCCTGTCCGCGGGAGGCCTTCATAACCTGGCCGACGAGGAACCCGACGGCCTGGGCCTTCCCGGCGCGGTAGTCGGCAAGCGCCGCCGGGTTGGCGGCAAGGACTTCGGCGATCAACGCGTCGAGCGCTCCGGCATCGGAGATCTGGACAAAGCCATGCGCCGCGATGATCGAGGCGGCAGCCTGTCCGGTGGCCACGTGGGCTTCCAGGACCTCGCGCCCGTTTGCGCGCGAGATCGAGCCATCTGACACGGCCCGCACGATCGCCGCGAGCTCGCCCGGTTCCACCGCGACCGACCCGGTCGAGGCGTTGCGGATCTTCAGGTACTCACCGGTCACCCAGTTCGCGGCGACCTTGGCCCCAATCGTGCCATCGGCGGTGAGCACGTCCTCGAACAACGCCGTCGCACCCGGATCGCTCACCAGGACGGCGGCGTCGTAGTCGCTCAGCCCGAGCTCGTCGCGGTACCGGGCGCGCCTCGCACTTGGCAGTTCGGGCACGGCTGCACGGATCTCGGCGAGCCAGGCCCGATCGAGGTGCAGCGGCGGCAGGTCCGGCTCGGGGAAGTAGCGGTAGTCGTCCGAGCTCTCCTTGGCGCGCATTCGATAGGTCTCGTTTCGTTCGTCCGACCAGCCCCGGGTCTCCATGGTCAGCGTGCCGCCGGAGTCCAGGATCGCGGCCTGCCGCTCGATCTCGTAGGTGATGGCCCGCTCGACCGACCGGAACGAGTTCATGTTCTTGATCTCCACCCGGGTCCCGAACGGCTCCGTGCCCCGCGCGCGCAGCGAGACATTGGCCTCCACGCGCATCTGACCTCGCTCCATGTCGGCATCCGACGCGCCGATGGAGCGGACGAGCAACTGGAGATCCTCCGCATAACGGCGGGCCTGCTCGGCGGTCCGGATGACCGGCTCCGTGACGATCTCCATCAGCGGCGCGCCCGATCGGTTGAAGTCGACCAGGCTCACCTTCCCGCCGGCCGCGTCGGTGCCGTGGACGAGCTTTGCGGTGTCCTCCTCGAGATGCGCACGGGTGATCGTCACCGTGAATGGCCCACTCGAAGTGTCAACCGTCAAGCGGCCACGCGAGGCCAGCGGCAGGTCGTACTGGCTGATCTGGTAGCCCTTCGGCAGGTCCGGGTAGAAGTAGTTCTTGCGGTCCCAGCGGGTGGCCGGCGGGGCCGTCGCCTCGATCGCGGCGCCCGTCGCGAGGACATACTCCACGGCTCGCCGATTGATGGTCGGCAAGGCGCCCGGCAGGCCAAGGCAGACCGGGCAAACGTGCGTGTTCGGGGCGGCGCCGTCGTAGGCCGTCGAGCATCCGCAGAACATCTTTGAGACGGTCTTCAGTTGACAGTGGACCTCGATCCCGATGACTGCCTCGTAGCGATCGAGGGTGGCGATGACGGCGGGCGGGGGCATGGTGGCAGTGTCGCACAGGGCCCGGCCGGCCCGCAGGAAGCGCCGGGTCGACGATCAAATGGCCGTGGCGAGCGCGACAGCCTCCAGTAGCGAGGTCGTCCGTCCGGCTGCCCACGCAAGATCGACCGTGGCGGTATCGGCTGTCGCGCGGAGCCGCTCGATCCACTCGGCATGCTCGACCTGTTCCGCTTCGATCATCGGGCTGTGCGCCGCGTCCCGCATCGCCGATGCCGCGCCCAACAAGCGTGCCGCCCGTTCGGTTGAGCCGCCGGCGATCAGGCCGAAGGCGATGCTCTCGAGCTGATGGGCGACCGCACCCCGGTTGCCGGAGCGGACCCAGACCTGGATCAGCTCGCGATACATGGCCATCGCCTCGTCGACCTGTCCTGCCCGCCGGAGCGCGTGCGCGAGCTCACTGCGGCACATGGCCCCGAACCGCTCGTCGCCGATCTCGGCAAACCGGGCAATCGCATCCTCGAGGCACGTCCGCCCCTCGGCAATCCGTCCGCGCTGAGTGAGGATCAGCCCTTGCCCCATCGAGGTCGTCGCGATGACGAGCGGGTTGCCGGAAGCGTGTGCCGCGGCGGCGCCGATCGACAGGAGCTGCTCGGCACCCGCCGGATCCCTCAACGACAGCACCGAGGCCACGCCGCCGGCAACCATCGCGATCGTCCAGTTGTCACCCGTCTCGGCCGCCAGCGCGAGGAACTCGTCGATCCCGCCGCCGATGTCAAAGCGCGCACCCGTGAAGATCTTGGTAAGCGCCTCGGCAGTGATCGCCGTGATGAGCGTGGGCTTGTCGTCCAGGGCCCTGGCGAGCACCATGGCCTCGCCCGCCCATCCGACTGCCACATCTGCGTGGCCGGTAGTTGACCACAAGAACGCGGCCAGGCCAAGCAACCGGGCAGCAGCCACTCGTTGAGCCACGGTCGAATCCGGCGGTCCCGCGACGATCCGTCGGGCGGCCTCGACGGCGGC
>JANNQZ010000049.1:0-1722 GCA_031401015.1 Chloroflexota bacterium
GGGTTTTGGCCGGGAGTTCGAGGATGCCAATAACCGGGACTGGGGGCACGGTGACCTTCGGGATGTCCTGGCCGGCGTGGCGTGGGCCAAGCGGCAGCCCTATGTCGATCCGGCGAAGATCGGCATCACGGGGAACAGTTACGGTGGCATGCTGACCATGTACGCGATCTCGTTTGCGCCGAACGTATTTCAGGCGGCGATCTCGAGCTCCGGCTACGGCGACGTCATCGCGTTCCAGACCCGGGTACCGGTGCTCCATCACCGCAAGCTCGCGAACTACGAGCTGGGCAAGTGGCCCTCCACACCGGAAGTCGAGGCCATCTACAAGCGCAGCTCATCGATCCTGAAAGTGCGCGATGCCACGACACCCGCCTTCATCATTCACGGCGCCGGGTTGGCCGTGCTGGATGCCGACTATGCGGGCTACGAGTTCGCGAAGGCGCTCGAGGGCGCAGGGAAGCTCGTCAGGTACCAGACGTACCCGAATGAGACGTACTACGTGTATGGGCGCGAGAACACGAAGGAGATGCTGCAGGACATGCTCGCGTTCTTTGACACGTATCTGAAAGACGGCATCAAAGGCACCGGGCTCACTCCTTGCCAAGGTGCTTGCTGAAGAACTTGACCGTCACGTCGTACATCTCCCGGGACTGCGGCAATTCGGGATCGAAGAAGAACGCGTGGCCGAGGCCTTCCCAGACGTGGAGGTCCGCCTCGACGCCGAGCCGGACCAGCTCGGAGTGGGTCTGGACCACCGAGCTCAGCGCGAAATCCCGAGTCGCGACGACCAGGAGCGAGGGCGGAAACTTGGCCAGCACCGCGGGCGAGTTGATCGGAAAGACCAGCGGATCCTTGAGGTTCGCGTTCTTCAAATAGGGATTCTGGCTCGGCGGCTGCGGCCCGCCATTGACGTAGTAGCCGGAGTCGCCCTCGTCCCAGTAACCGGCGGCGGCGCAGAACATCCCGGCCGCGCCGGGCGTGGGCAGACCTTCCTTCTGGAACCAGGCGAGCGACTGGGCCGTGAGAACTCCGCCGGCGGAGCAGCCGTAGATCCCGACGTTCTGAGGCTGGTACTGCTTCAAGATCGCCCGGTACACCGCCGCGACATCCTGACTGGCCGCCGGGAACTGGTGCTCGGGGCCCATCCGATAGTCGACGCTCACCACCTTGATCCTGCCGACGGCCGCGATCGGGATCGACTCGACCTGACTCTCGGTCCGCGATCCGATGGTGAAGCCCCCACCATGCACGTTGATCAGGACCCGATTCTTGTTCTCGGGCGAAATCCCGGCGACGGGGGTAACCACCTCGGTATAGACCCCGCCGAGCGTCTGGGGCTCGATCGTGACCGGATAGCGTGCCTTTAGTGTCGCGATCGACTGGGCGAACATGGGCGCGATGCAGCGCCGGAGGGCGACCGCGCCCGTCTCCGTATCGGCGGTCGTGGTGCACCCCTTGAACAGCCCCTCCAACGCGAGGTTCCCCTGGATAAACGTCTTGCGAGCTTCCGGAGTGAGGAACTTGGAAACCGGAAGGCCATAGGCCGGCACCAGCGTGGTGCCGTCGGCTCGCATGGTGGGCCGGGCGGAAGTCGAATCCTGGGCGCCGAGCGCCGCGGCGCCGCGGCCGACGGACAGGACTAGCACGGTCGCGACGAGACGGAGACGGGCGGATGCCGTCATACGGACCTCCCTGGATTCACGGAAGGAACGGCGGATCGGG
>JANNQZ010000050.1:0-4800 GCA_031401015.1 Chloroflexota bacterium
GCGCCTTGCGGCCGCCGCCTCCATCTTCCCAATCGCCCGCGGCGGCTGCGTCGTACCGCAGCGCTCCGCTCCCTCGTTCGCGAGACTCGGCTGGATCCGGCGATGCTGGTCGCCCCGCTGTTCGTGCGACCGGGCTCCGGGGTGCGCGAACCCGTTGCGTCGATGCCCGGGGTGGCACGGCTGTCGGCGGATGTCGCCGCCGAGGAAGCGGCCCGGCTCGTGGAACTCGGCGTCGGCGGGGTCCTCCTGTTCGGACTGCCGGAGGCCAAGAACCACGAAGGCTCGCACGCCTCGGCGGAGGAGGGGGTCGTCCAGGATGCCTTACGGCGTATCCGTGCACTGGACCTGCCACTCGTCACGATCGCCGACACCTGCCTGTGCGAGTACACCGACCATGGTCACTGCGGTCCGCTCTCGCGAGACGGGTCGGTTGACAACGACGCGACGTTGACGCGACTGGTCGAGACGGCGATCAGCCAGGCCCGGGCGGGTGCGGACATCGTGGCCCCGAGCGCGATGATGGACGGCCAGGTGGAGGCCATCCGGATGGCGCTCGACGCCGAGGGATTCGGTCAGACCGCGATCATGGCCTACGCTGCCAAGCACGCCTCGGCGTTCTACGGGCCGTTCCGCGAAGCGGCCGACAGTGCTCCTGCGTTCGGTGACCGGCGCAGCTACCAGATGGATCCTGCCAACGGGCGCGAGGCCATTCGGGAGATGCGCCTGGACGTTTCCGAGGGAGCCGACATCCTGCTCGTCAAGCCCGCCCTGCCCGGGCTCGACCTGATCGCGGCGGCACGGGCCAGATTCGAGCTGCCGATCGCCGCCTACCAGGTCTCCGGCGAATTCGCCATGGCCGCGGCGGCGGCCGAACGGGGTTGGCTGGACGGGCGCCGAGCCATGACCGAGGCGGTCACGGCGATCGTTCGGGCGGGGGCCGATATCGTCATCACCTATGCCGCGGCGGATCTCGCCACGTGGATCCGGGAGGACCGATGAGCGCAGGCGAGCAGAACGAACAGATCTACGTGCAGGCGCTCGGGCTCGCTCTGGATCCAGCCTGGCGGCGCCGAACGGACGAGGAGCGTCACGACGATGGTCGGCGCCTGACTGAAGGACTCGCGCTGGGCGAGCATGACGGCGTCCGCACCATCACCTATTCGTCGATCGGCCTCGAGCGCGACGTCGACCTGCTGCTCTGGCGCATGGCGC
Organism: Chloroflexota bacterium; assembly: GCA_031401015.1. Lineage (GTDB taxonomy): Bacteria > Chloroflexota > Limnocylindria > Limnocylindrales > CSP1-4 > SPCO01. The sequence goes on from JANNQZ010000050.1 coordinate 1,213, forward strand.
CGAGTGTGGACGCCCTCGAGTCGTCAGCGGCCACCATCCTGCGCTCCGGATTGGGTCGCTGGCTGACCGTGAGTCATTCGCTGATCGGGCGCATCGGGCCGTCGCAATACGTGCGCAAGGCGACCGATCAGGAACAGTCGCTGTTCTCAGGAGATCGCTCCCGCTACCTGATCGTCTATCCGTTCACCAAGTCCACGGACTGGTATCTCCTCTCGAAGGAGGCGCGTCAGGGCGTGATGAACGAACACATGCGGATCGGCCACGACTACCCCACGATCCGCCAGGCCCTGGCGTACTCCTTCGGCCTCGACTCCCAGGACTTCGTGGTCGCCTACGAGACCGACGACCTCGTAGCCTTCGGCGACCTGGTCCGGGCGCTCCGATCGACCGAGAGCCGCCGATCCACGGTCAGCGACACGCCGATCCTGCTCGGAATCCATCACACAGTCGGAGAGATTCTGGCACTGCTGGGCGCCGGCTGATGGCGGAGAACACCATCGGCGCGAAGACTGCATCGCTCGTCGAACGTGCCGAGCAGCTCTTTCCGGGTGGCGTCAACAGCCCCGTCCGGGCCTTCCACGCGGTCGGCAGACCACCGGTCGTCCTGGCGTCCGGTGACGGACCCTACGTGCGAGATGTCGACGGTCGGCGGTACGTCGACTACATCGGAGCGTGGGGCCCGGCGATCCTCGGCCACGCCCATCCGAAGGTCATCGGAGCAATCGTCGCCGCTACCGCGAACGGCCTGGCGCTCGGAGCGACCCATCCGCTCGAGATCGAGCTGGGGGAGGCGATCGGAGCCGCCATGCCGTCGATCGAGCGACTCCGGTTCACCTCGTCCGGCACGGAGGCGGTGATGAGCGCCCTTCGGTTGGCGCGCGCAGCCACAGACCGAGATCTCGTCGTGAAATTCGGGGGCGCCTACCACGGACATTCGGATGGGATGCTCGTGGAAGCGGGCTCGGGAGTCGCGACGCACGCGATCGCCGGGAGCGCCGGCGTCCCCGCCCAGGTCGTCGCCACGACCATCGTGTTGCCGTTCAACGACCTGTCCGCGGTCACCAGCGCATTCGCCGAGTACGCCGGTCGATTGGCCGCGGTCATCGTGGAGCCAGTCGCGGCCAACACGGGCGTCATCGCGCCAGCGCCTGGATTTCTTGAACACCTGCGCGAGACAACCCGCGCCGACGGGGCACTCCTGATCTTCGATGAAGTCATTACAGGATTCCGCCTCGGACCTGGTGGAGCCCAGGCGCGGTTCGGGGTCACACCGGACCTCACGACGCTGGGCAAGATCATCGGCGGCGGGATGCCGATCGGCGCTTACGGCGGCCGGGCAGACCTGATGGACAGGATCGCACCGGCCGGTCCCGTCTACCAGGCGGGTACGCTTTCGGGCCATCCACTGTCGATGACCGCCGGACTGGCCACGCTGGCCGAGCTGACGCCGGATCGTTATCTGGCGCTCGACAGGACCGTATCGGTTCTGGTCGAAGGGCTGACCGCGGCCGCCCGCGACGCGCCATGCCCCGCGGCGATTGCGCAGGTCGGACCGCTGCTGACGGTCTTCTTCCGGCCGACAACCCCGACCGATGCCGCCCAGGCGCTCACCGCGGACCGCTCTGCATATGCCCGCTTCTTCGGGTCCATGCTCGACCAGGGCGTCCTGCTGCCGCCATCCCAGTTCGAGGCGTGGTTCCCATCGATGGCCCACGGTCCCGCCGAAATCGCACAGACGATCGCGGCCGCACGGGTTGCCTTCGGAGCGTGCGGAACATGAATGACCGATTCGTGCGAGCTTGCCGCCTGGAGCCGGTCGACGCCACGCCAATCTGGTTCATGCGCCAGGCGGGTCGCTCGTTCGCGGCCTACCGCAATCTCCGCGAGCGGTACGGGATCCTCGAGCTCGCCAAGACCCCGGACCTGTGTGCCGAGGTCACCCTGATGCCGGTTCGAGACCTTGGGGTGGACGCGGCGGTCATCTTTGCCGACATCATGCTGCCGCTCGAGCCCATGGGCGTCGGCCTGCGGATCGAACCAGAAATCGGCCCGATCATCGACCAGCCGATTCGCTCGGCGGAGGATGTCGCCGCGCTGCGACCGTTCGACCCCGCGGAGATCTCGTTCACGCTCGACGCGATCCGCCTGGTGCGGCGCGAGCTCGACGGCGCCGCCGGGGTCATCGGGTTTTCGGGGGCCCCGTTCACCCTTGCCTGTTATCTGATCGAGGGGCGCCCGTCCCGCGAGTTTGCGACGGCGAAGGCGTTCATGTACCGCGAGCCGTCGGCCTGGCATGACCTGATGGAGCGGTTGTCGGAGATGGTCGTGGCGTATCTCCAGGCACAGGTGGAAGCCGGCGCCGACGTCATACAGCTCTTCGACAGCTGGGTCGGTGGGCTCGGCCCAGCCGACTACCGCGAGTTCGTTCAGCCGCACGTCCGTCGGATCTTCACGGCACTCAACAGCGTGCCCACGATCCATTTCGGGACCGGCACGTCCGCCCTGCTCGAACTGCTGGCCGAGGCCGGCGGCGATGTCATCGGGCTCGATCACCGCGTCTCGCTGGCCGACGGCTGGCGACGGGTCGGCCACGACCGCGGCGTCCAGGGCAATCTCGATTCCGCTCGCCTGCTGGCCGGCTGGGAGGCGACCCGAACCGGCGCGCTGGCGGTGCTCGACGAGGCTGGCGGGCGACCGGGCCACGTGTTCAATCTCGGCCACGGGGTGCTGCCCCAGACCGACACGGATCTCCTCCGCCGGCTTGTGGACCTGGTCCATGAGCAGACCGCCCGGGCCGGGGACGGCGCCGGGGCCGGGGACGGACCCGGGCCTGGAATCGCCGGGGAGGCGGGCCCGTGACAGCCGCAGGCCGTCCGGGCGTCCTGCTCATGACCTACGGCTCGCCAGCGTCGCTGGATAGAGAGGATGTTCATGCCTACCTCGCCCGTGTCCGCGCCGGACGCGAGCCGGACCCCGAACTCGTCGACGAGTTCACCCGGCGCTACCAGGTGATCGGTGGCTCCCCGCTGATCGAGATCACCCGCCGCCAGGCCGGCGCTCTGGCTGCGGTCCTCGGCTGCCCGGTTGAGGTCGGGATGCGCTTCTCGGAGCCGTCGATCGTGGCTGGGCTGCGAGCGCTCGCCGTCGCCGGCGTGGATCGGGTCGCGGCCATCATTCTCTCGCCGCAGTATTCGCCGCTGTTGATGAAAGGGTATGCCCAGGCCGTCGAGGAAGCGCAGTTGACCCTCGGCGATGACGTGCCGGACGTGACTGTGGCCGGCGCCTGGCATGAGGACCCAGCCTTCGTTGCAGCTCTCGCGCGGCGCGTCATCGATGCCCTCGCGCAGTTCCCACCCCCGCCTCGAACCCAGACCGCGACTCTCAGTCACGAACCCGTGCCGAGCGAGCCCCCGACCCCCGCCTCGAACCAGATCCGTGACTCCGGGTCACGAACCCGTGCCGAGCCAGCCCCCGACCCCCGCCTGACCCCCCCCTCCAGCCCCAATAGTGACCCCCAGTCACGAAACACACGGGAGCGAGCCCCCCACCCCCCCGGCCGACCCCGCCCGCGGCACCCCGTCACCCACC
>JANNQZ010000051.1:0-1756 GCA_031401015.1 Chloroflexota bacterium
TCGGCGCGGACCCGGCCGTGACCTCCTTGTCTTTGGGCGAATGGAGCGAACCGCGCGCGTCCGCGGGGTCGCCACGCTCCGCTGGTCCTCTGGGGGGCGCGAACACGCGATCCCGGCTGTCGTCCACCGGACGTGGCGGGCGCCGGACGGCAGGCTCGGTCTCGTCCTGGCGAACTGGACGGATGCGTCGCGGCGGGTCGTCGTCGAGGATCCACGCTTCGCCGACGGCGGGCGCTGGATCGAGTCGACGGATTCGATCTCCGCCTCTGACGTCCCCTCCGGCCCGGTCGCCCTCCGGCTGCCGGCGTACGCCTCCGGCGTCCTGGTGACAGAGCCGGCTACTGCCCGGGCAGACACGCACATCCGGTAGAGGCGCTCGGCGTTAGGTTGCTACGTGGCGAGCGACCGAAAGTCCAAGGCTTCGGTCAGGCGATCGGCCGCGGATACGATCGCGTCGGCGACGCGCCGCTCCTCCTCTCGCTCCGTTCGATTGTCAGGCCAAGCCGCCACGATATCTCCGGTCACCCTCCCGGCCGTGCTGCGGATCGGGGCCGAATGGCGATCGCACGTGTGTACCGCTCGCACCCGTCGGGGCGCTGGCGCCTCGCGCGGGGTGGGCGTCGGACCGACACCGCCAAGAGTCGCCAGTCGTCGTCAGCGTGGCCTCATGGACCCGGCCACGGTTGGCGCGCGAGCCATCGCCCGCGGTCGCCGGGCGCGAGGACCCGATGGCGACCTGTGGCAAGGTCCCACTCGTTCCGGGCGAAGCGTCGCTGGTCGTCGCCGGTCATGATCAGCACATGGGCCGGCTGGCCGTGTCCGGCGAGATGGCCGTGATCGTGGATATCGTCCGGCGGAAGGAGCGTCGCGGCCTCCGCCGGTCGCAGGGCGAGCGTCTCCACAAGGTCCAGCCCGGGACTCCCGCCGTTGGCGGTCCCGGCGATCCGGTAGCGGCGATGCGTCTCGAGCCCAACGATCGGGCTGATCGCGACCCACGTTGCGTGGTCGTGGACGGCGCCCATCTCCCCCTCGGCCCGGTGGGCGATCATCAGCCGCGGGCCGCGGTCTGGGGCGTGAATCGGGTGCGCGCCGGACTCGTCGCCGAGGGCGGTTACCCAGCGGCCGATGTAATCGAGGTCTCCCGCGAGCTCGATCAGGGCGGCTCCGATCTCGGCGAGGTACGGCGGGTTCCCGGCGGCCGGACCGGCGATCCGCTCGAAGAAGGCCCGGACGGGCGCGTCGAGGCCGGTCAGGTCGTCGCGCGCGGCGGTCACCGACCGGTCTCCGTGGCCGCGGGGCGCTCGAGGAGTTCGACCCAGAACCCGTCTGGATCGGCGAAGTAGACGATCTTGCCACCGGCATTGACGCCCGAGTCGACATCGATCGCACCAGTCGATCGCGCTCGATACCCAAGCGCGGTCATCCGTGCGTGCGCCGCGACCACGTCGCGGACCTCGAGACAGAGGTGGCCGGAGCCTGGATCGCACGGACGCGCCGCGGCCGGCATCCGCTCGACGCCGCGGTACTCGAGCAGCTCGACGAAGGTGCCCGCGGCACCCGGGATCGCGAGCAGGACGTACCGGAGCTCCGTGAACGGCAGGGCGAGCGTTTCGTGCAGATAGGGGGTGTCCCTGATGGCATCGACCTGGAGCGGGAGCCCCAGCCCGTCGCGGTAGAAGGCGAGGGAGGCGTCCATGTCGGACACCGAGATGCCACCGTGGAGGATGCCGACGACCCCGGCCCCGGGGTCGCGGCG
>JANNQZ010000052.1:0-6073 GCA_031401015.1 Chloroflexota bacterium
CACGCCATCGGCTACATGCAGGGGTTGCTTGAGGCCCTGGCCCCAGCTGGAGCCGCGTGACACGCGTCTTTGTGACGGGAGCCTGTGGCGGGATCGGCCGCTACGTCGTGGCGGACCTGCTCGCTCATGGACATGAGGTTCACGCCGTCGACCGTGTCTCTCTACCTGGAGGGATGTCGGGCAACGGCGCGTCCTGGGCGCAGGGTGATGTTCGCGACCCGGCCCTCATGGCGACACTCCTGGACAGGTCCAGGCCCGACGCACTCATCCACCTGGCGGCCCTCCCATCGCCACTCCACGGCACACCGCTGGAGGTGTTCGCCACCAACGCCGAGGCGACCTTCGTGGCGCTCGAAGCCGCCGGCAATGCCGGGGTGAAGCGCGTATCGCTCGCTTCGAGTATCTCGCTCCTCGGGCTACCGTACGGCGTCGAAGGCCTGGCGCCCTTGTACGCCCCGGTCGACGAGGCGCATCCGAACATCGGGACCGATCCGTACGCGCTCTCCAAGGAGGTCGACGAGGCGATCGCGGCGCTGATGCATCGACGGCATGGCTACCAGGTCGTGGCCCTGCGGATCCCCAACACGGCCCCGATGGCGTCGCACCTCGCCCGGATGGCCGCGGTCGCAGGCGACCCATCCGGCCTGGCGCGAGAGCTGTGGGCCTATCTCGACGTGCGCGATGGGGCCCGCGCCTTCGCCCTCGCCGTCGAGCGCGACGTCCCGGGCGTTCACGTCATCAACGTCATGGCGCCCGACACATACTCCGCGCTGCCGACCGCCGAACTGATGGCCCGCTACCACCCGTCAACGCGGCTGCGCCGCCCGCTGGTGGGGCGAGCCGTGCCATTTGACCTGACGAGGTGTCGAGAACTCCTCGGTTTCGAGCCCGAGTATCTTTTGCCCCTGCGGCGCTAGGCAGCAACGGGCCACAAGCCAGCCCTACCGATGACGCCGGATCCCGCGGCGAAACGCGAGTCGCAGGAGACCCACCCGCAGGCGGCGCTGGGCGGCCCTGAGCGCGACCAGGCGTTCGTCACCCAGGATCTGGCGCCCGTAGGCGGTCTCCACCTTGGCCCGCGCGACCGTCTGCAGCTCGGGACGCGCCGCCGGCAGGACTTCCCCGAGGGCGCCCGCGAATTCGTAGACCGTCTCGGTTGGACGCGGCGCAAACCCGAACCGTGCGGCCAGGCTGGCGACCGTGCCGTACGCTCGGTCAGCGCTCGTCGCGCCTCTTGGGCCCCGCTGCCAGACGAGGAACGCAACGCTGCCGACCACGAGCAGGAGCAGCACGAACAGCCCGATCAGGGGGCCGAGGGACGCGCGAGCGGCACCCGGACCGGCGAAGCCCCCGGGCTCGTCCTCAAGCGGGTCGCGGCCAGCCGGTCCATCCGGCAGAGACCCGCTGCCGGATGGTCTGGGAGAACCGCTTCCCACCGGGCGTCCGGACGGCAGCGGCGCGATGGCCGCGATCCCGCCGCCGGTTGGGTCAAAGGTCACCCAGCCGTAGCCCGGGAAGTAGACCTCCACCCAGGCATGGGCGTTGCTGTTGAGGATCTCCTCGATGCCGGTCTGCGGGTCGAACGCACCCGGCAGGAACCCGACCGCGATCCGCGTCGGCACTCCGAGGTCCCGCAGGATCACGGCCATGGTCGCGGCGTAGTACTGGCAGAAGCCACGCTTGAAGCGGGCGAAGCACTCGACCGTGGAGATCCCGGCGCAGTCCACGTCACGAACATCGGTCTGGTAGATGAAATCAGCTGACCGCAGCTCCCGGACCGTTGCCGCCGCGAGGTCATACGGCGCGTCGGACTTCGCCGCGGCGACGATCCTGGCTCGCAGGGCCACCGCATCCGGCCCGAGCGAGCCGTCGGCTACCCCAAGGTAGAGGTCCCTGATCAGCGGCGGGTAGTCGACCGAGGCTGCCCGAAGGGCCGCCTCGTTGAGCTGGCCCGCCTCGATGCCGTTGACCGGGACGAGCGCGGTCAGGGCATACGGACCGCTCCCGCCATCACGTTCAACGGTGGCCGAGTCGCCGCTCGCCACAACGACCAGGCGGGTCGGCTCATCCACCTTGATCGGCGTCTGGGGCGACAGCATGGTCGGCCCATTGAACCCGTTCGGCGTCACGATGATCGCCAATTCCCGCCGCCCGACGTCCTGCCCGATGTCAAGGATTGCCTGGGGCACACCCGCCGACAACGGTGCGCCCGGCTCAAACGCGATGCTGACGGTCTCGCTCAGGCTCCAGCCGGTGAGTTCCAGCCGGTCATACGCGACCGCCCGCCAGTAGTAGTCGGTCTGGTCCGCAGCCGGGCGCTTGATGGTCACGGCGACAGTCGAATCGGTCGTCCAGACTTGCTGGACCGCCGCGGTCGAGCCAAAGCTGACACCGAGTGATCGGTTCGCGCCACCCGCCGGGAGGAACCGCTCCAGCCCGCGCGACACGGACACGAGCCCATCGCTCAGGCCGTCCCATGCGCCGGCCAATGGCTTCGACGACGCGGTCTGGGTCAGGACCAGCGCCCCGGCCACGGCGACGACGATGAACACGCTGCCACCGCGCATGTGGATGGCCGAAATCGACGCAGGATCCCCGATCCGCCGGCGCAGCCAGTCGCTCCGCTCATCGCTGACGTGGCCGCGAATGAGGAGGAACAGGGCGGCCAGGCTGAACACGACCAGGTAGACCAGTTGATCGTTGATCGTCATGGACATGTTCGTCAGCAGCAGCAGGCCGATCACGGTGACCGCGGGAAGCACCCGGTGATGGCCGAACACCGAGTACGCGGCGAACATGGCGGTCGCCCAGGTGTAGAGGCCAAGCGTCAGCAGGTAGTGCAGGTATTGCACCGTGGACGCCTGGTTGCGCAGGACGATATCGCCATAGGCCGCGACCACCGACGTCGCCGTGGCCCTGTACAGCTCGCCGAACGACGTGCCGTCGGGATGGGCAACAGTGGCCACCACGAGCGGCACGATCAACGCGGCAAAGATCGATCCGATCAGATACGTCCGCCAGCGTCCCCAGCCAGCCTTTGGGCCGATGAACCCGGTCGCAAAGCCGCCCACGATCGCCAGCGGCAGGAAGTCGAGGAACGAGGCACGACCCAGGACCCAGCGGGCGTCATCGAGCGACGCGGCCAGCGTCAGGCACATCAGCAGGGTCAGCCCGACGGTCAGCCAACCTTCGGCGGGCGCGGTCGGGAGTCGCGACCCGGCGACACTGATGCGCGTCATCGAGCCAAGGCCTCGGCAAGACGTCGGCCCGCTGTGATCGTGTACGTTGGCAACTCGTATTCCGCGAGCGTGTGGTGGAGCGCGCGAGCCCGCTTCGCGGCCTCCTCGACATCGGCCACCGACGGGCGCATCGACGTTCCCGATGTCCTCGACACAGCCTCCGCCGCGGCGGCTCGCTGATAGGCGGCGGCATCCAGCGTCACCACGACGCAGGCCACACCGCGCGGGCGAAGCGCCGAAAGCGGCCGAACCCAGGCCGTATCCAGCGAGGGCGTGATGATGACGGCGGTCATCCCGCGTCGCAGCCGGCCCATCGTCAAGATCAGGGTCTCGACCAGCGGCTCATCCGCATCCGCCTCGACCGATGCCAGCAATTGCATGATCTTGAGGTGTTGGCGGCTGCCACGGTCGGGCGGCAGGAAGGTGGTTCGCGCCATGTTGACCGTCATCCCCACGGCCCGATTCTCCTGGAGCGCCTTGTCGGCAATCGCAGCCGCCGCCCGGACGGCCACTTCCACGGTCGATTCGTCGCCGCGTCCGGCCTGGATGCCACGCTCGAGGTCCAGCACGATCCACACATCCGCGGTCTGCTCCAGGTCGAATTCCTTGACCTGGATCTCGCCGTGCCGGGCCGTGGTCTTCCAGTGGATCCGGTTCATGCTGTCGCCGGGGGCGTATGGCCTGACCGTCGTGGCCAGGGGCGTGGTCTGGAGGGTCCGAACAGGTGAGGCCTGGCTCCCCTCCAGGGCGGCCGCCGGCAATCGCCAGCGAGGCAACGCTTCAAGCCGTGGATAGACCACCACCGACACTCCCTGGCCGACAGTCGCGGAAGCCTCGAAGAAGCCAAATGGGTCGCCGGTTCGGATGTGGAGCGGTTCGATCCGAAAGTGGCCGCGACGGCCGAGCGGGACCCTGATCAGCCAGGACCGCTCACTTCGGCCGGGGAGTGTGATGGCCCGCCCGGGCAGACCGCCGGGCAGCGTCGTCGGGTTGTGGATCTCGAGCCACGGCTTGGCCAGCCGGCTGCCGCTCCGCAGCGTATAGGTCACCCGCAGCCTGTCCCCGACGTGGCCCGTCAGCTGGCTGACCGCATACCCGGCCTCGAGATCGGTCAGGCCGAGGCGGACCACGACATACGACCCACCGACGATCAGGACCGAAAGGTAGAGCAGGTAGAACAGGAACGGCAGGGCGGTGGAGAACGCGGCGATGACCAACACCCCGACGGCGACGACGAGCTGCAGTTTTCGGATCACGGCGTACCCCGCGTGGCCGGTTTGAGGATGACGTCAGGCGCTGGCAGGCGCGCCGCGGCCTCGATTGGCCGGCCGCAGGTCCGTCGGTCCGCCGCCGGTTGGACGAATCCCGTCGATCGGCGTGGAGTCGAGCAGGTCCCGAACGACCTGGCCGGCCTGCACGTCATGGATCGACGAACTGGTCTTGATGATCAGCCGATGCGCGAGAGCGGGCTCGGCGAGTGCCTTCACGTCGTCAGGGATAACGTAATCCCTGCCCAGCAGTCCGGCCAACGCCTGTCCAGCGCGGTAGAGCGCAATCGAGCCGCGCGGTGACGCGCCGAGGTAGACGTCGGGATGGTTCCGGGTTCCATTGACCAGGCGGACGATGTAGTCGGAGATGCTTGAGTCGACATAGATTTCGCGCACGGCGGCCTGCATGTCGCGCAGATCCTCGACCGACAGGACCACCTCCAGCTCCTCGAGCGGATGGCTGCGCTTCTGCTCATCGAGAATCACGATCTCCTCGATCGGCTGCGGATAGCCGAGACGAAGCCGGAGCAAGAACCGATCGAGCTGGGCTTCCGGCAGGGCGAACGTGCCCTCGTATTCGATCGGGTTCTGGGTGGCGATGACGAGAAACGGATCCGGCATCTGGTAGGTGGTGCCGTCGATCGTGGCCTGGTGCTCCTCCATGCATTCGAGGAGGGCGGATTGGGTCTTGGGCGTGGCCCGGTTGATCTCATCGGCGAGGACGACCTGGCTCATGATCGGACCCGGACGGAACTCGAATTCCTGGGTCTTCTGGTTGTAGATTGAGAGCCCCGAGACGTCCGACGGGAGCAGGTCAGGCGTGAACTGGATCCGCCGGAAGGAGCAGCCGAGGCTCCGCGCGAGAGCCTTGGCCAGGACCGTCTTGCCGGTCCCGGGCACGTCCTCGATCAGGACGTGGCCGCGGCACAACAGGGCGACCAGGGCAAGCCGCACCTCGTGATGCTTGCCAACGATCACCCGTTCCACGTTGGAAATGACCTTGTCGCCGGTTTCCTGGATCCTGGTCATCGGCCTCTCTCGCGGGTCTGTCGGGGAGCTGGGCGAGCGTCCGGCGCGCCGCGCCGTCGGCAGATGGTACGTCGGAACGATCGAAAAGGTTCCCGACGCGGCTGACTCCGGGGCGCACGTGGGCGAACCAGGAGGTGGTCGCGGACGTTAATCCTTCGATAACGGTCCGGAGATCGGCGGAGTGTCTCCTTGGGATCGCGGGCAGACCTATGGCCGTGACGGCCGCATTGCCCCGGAACGAAGGCCGGCGATCACGGTCACAATGTTGAAGACAGAGCCCGCGTCTGCCGAGGCCGTGGCGTCAGTCCACGGGGCGGCCGCCGGGCTCGCCATCCTGGCCCCCTTCGAGGGACACCTGCGCATCGGCGGGCTCGGTTCGATCTCCGAAATCCTTGAACCGGAGCCGCCGTTCGAGCCGCGCGGCTGTCCGGCTCAGGCGCGGCTGCCCGGCTCAGGCCTGCGGCGTGGCCGAGGTGCCGCGGGTCTGGTGAGCGCTCGGGGCCACCTGCTCGGGCGGATCGAGCTTCTCGCCCTCGA